>NZ_LZMI01000060.1:0-22230 GCF_001665475.1 Gordonia sp. 852002-51296_SCH5728562-b
TTGCGTTGGGCGGGGGAGCGTTGATCCAACAGCGCCGCCGCAGCCACCTGTTCGGCGTTGGCAGTGGTGATCGGACCCACGGGTGAGTCGGGATCGTCGGGGTTGTTCATGCCGGGTTTGGCCCACGAGTCGAGCACCGCATCGAGGCGTGCGCGGGCGATCGGATCCAAATCCGCGGTCAACCGCGACATGAGTTGCGCGTTTTGCCGGTTCACCCACAAGCGGCGTCGACGTTTGCGGTCTTTCGGGTTGGTGAGCGTCCCATCCGGATCCAGATGCGCCAACAATCGTGAACCCAAATTGGTGATTTCGGCGGGGGTGAACTGGACCGCATACCCGGCCATCTGTGCTTCGGCGGCAGCTTTCGTCTCCGCCGACACCTCACCGGGGATCGCCTCCAACACCTCCAACACCGCGCGGACGTGTGCGCCAGCGACCCGACCTTCCACGACGTAGCCGGCCAAAGTCGGACACGACGGTGGGAGTCGGTCGCCGCAGATCGTGGTGAACGATCCGGTCGCGGCGATCACCCGATGCCGGGCGGCCGGATCGCCAATATGCAGACGTTGTCCCATGAAATTCCGAATATCGCGGAAACCCAACGAGTGGGGCAGATCCCGGTCAGAGGCCTCCACGACCAAGCGATCCGTGACCGCGCCCGCCGTCCGCAACGCCAGGCGTTCGGCCTCAATCGTGGCTTCGACGAGCACGTCGTCGGACACCAACGACACATCCACGGCAGCCAACTCATCCAACACCGCAGCGAGGCGTGACAGTTTCTCCGCCACCACCGCATCCGCAGACCCCACCGCCGCCGTGGCCAAAGCCGAAGGCGCACGGCCGTTTCCACTATCGCTGTTGCTGTTCACGTGCCGCCACCCCCGCCCCACGTCGTGTCGAATATGTGTTCTACACTACCCGACAATACGGACAACGTCGAGGAAAAATCGAACAATATTTCGATCGTGTGGATACCGCTCGATCGGAGAAATTCGATCGGAGAGAAGGGCGTCGCCCAGTTCGTGCGGTCGACTACGTCGTCTTTCGCACGAACTGAGCAACGACGACAGCGGTCAGCGGAACGATGTGGTGACCCGCTTGGTCACGCCCGCCACGACGCCCTGGTACTTCGACGCGACGAGGCGCACCCAGACGTCGAGCACGATGGCGTCGGCGCCGATGAGCACTCGCGCCTTGTTCTTCTTCACGCCCTTGATGATGGTGTCGGCAGCCGACGACGCCGAGGTGCGCGCGAGGTACTTGTCGAAGAACTTGGCGAAGTTGGCCTGGTCGTAATCGTCGGCGACCGTCGCGTTGCGGGCGATCGCGGTCTTGATGCCGCCAGGATGCACGCAGGTGACGCGCACCGGGTGCTTGGCGATCAACATCTCCTGATTGAGCGACTCGGTGAACCCGCGAACGGCGAACTTCGCCGAGTTGTAGGCCGCCTGGCCAGGCTCGGACAGCAGACCGAACAGCGACGACGTATTGACGATGTGGCCGTCGCCCGACGCGATGATGTGTGGCAGGAAGGCCTTCGTTCCGTTGACGACGCCCCAGAAGTCGACGTCCATCACGCGCTCGATGTCTTTGAACTCGGTGCGCTCGACCTCGCCGTGGTGCGCGATGCCCGCGTTGTTGAAGACGACGTTGACCTTGCCATAGTGGGCCATGACCGTGTCGGCGTATTCGAGGACCGCCTCACGCTCTGCGACGTTGAGCAGTTGGGCGTGCACCGGTGCGCCTGTCTCGGCGACGAGTTTCTCCGTCGTGGCGAGGCCATCGGGGTTGACATCGGAGATCGCCAGCTTGGCGCCCTGTTGGCCCAGCTTCACCGCCAGTTCGCGGCCCATGCCCGAGCCCGCACCGGTGACGACGACGACCTTGTCGCGAAAGTTCTTCATGGTGTTCTCCTGTGTGTGTTGGTGCGTGCGAGATCCGGCGTGCACGCGGATGAAGTCGAGATCAGGCGCGGGTGCTCGCGAGCACGGGCGGGGTGTCGGTCGCCGACGAATCGCGAGCGACGTCGTATGCCGCGACATCGAATCGTCGGGTCTGCTTGCGGAAGTTGAACGTGAAGCCCGGCCACAGCGTCGTGATGTTGCCGTTGTCGTCGGCGTACCAGGAGGCGCAACCACCGTTGACCCAGACGCTGTTGCGAAGCGCGTGCTGAATGCCGGTGTTGTACCCGCGTTGCGATTGCTCGTCGACGTCGACGCGCGTGATTCCCTGTGCGCGAACGGTTTTGAGATAGTCGACCAGGTAGTTGAGCTGCGACTCGATCATGTACACCATCGAGGTGTGTCCGAGTCCGGTCGCCGGTCCGACCATCAGCATCATGTTCGGGAAGCCGTGGACGAACGACCCCTTGTAGCCCTGCATTCCGTTCGTCTCCCACGTCTGGGCGAGCGATCGTCCCTCGGCGCCGACGATGCAGTCGAACACGGGCGAATCGGTGACGTGGAAGCCTGTCGCGACGATCAACACGTCGATCTCGCGCTCGGTGCCGTCCGCGGTCACGATGCCCGACGGCGTCACGCGTGCGATGGGGTCGGTGACGAGGTCGACGTTGGGTCGATCAAGTGCCGGGTACCAGGCGTTCGATCGCAGGATTCGCTTGCAGCCGACCTGGAAGCGGGGAGTGACCTTGTCGCGCAGCTTACGGTCACGGATTCCGCGCGCGATGTTGGCGCGCGCGACGAGTTCGACGGGCTTGAGCGCGGTACGCGAGTGCGTCAGACCGAAGGCGATGAACTCGTTGAAGGCGTACACCCCCGCGCGACCGGCGCTCTGCACGATGGGCGCGTTCTTGAACAGCCAGCGCTCGACCGGGGTGTAGGGCCGCTCGGTACGCGGGACGATCCACGGCGCCGTGCGCTGGTAGACGTCGAGGTGGGCGACGCGCTTGGCCACCTCGGGGACGATCTGGATGGCCGACGCACCGGTGCCGATCACGGCGACGCGCTTACCCGAGAGCTCGACGTCGTCGTCCCAGCGCGCGGAATGCATGACCGTTCCGCCGAACGATTCGATGCCGTCGATGTCCGGAAGATTCGGTTCGCACAGCGGGCCAACCGCGCCGATGAGGTGCTGCGCCCGGTACGTCGTCACAGCAGACGAGTCGGGGTCGGTTCCGGCGGGCACCGTGTCGATCAGCCAGTGCTGGTCCGACTCGCTCCACGCGGCACGGGTGACCTCGACGCCGAACCTGGCCTTGTCGCGCACGCCGAAACGATCCGCGACGTCGTTGATGTACCGGTGGATCTCGGGCTGATGAGAGTACGAGCGTGACCATTCGGGATTGGGGGCGAACGAGTACGAGTACAGGTTCGACGCGACGTCGCACGCGGCGCCGGGGTAGGTGTTGTCACGCCAGGTGCCGCCGAAGTCAGCTCCGCGATCGAGGATGACGTAGTCGGTGAAGCCGTTCTGGCTCATCTTGATCGCCGCGCCGAGGCCGGAGAACCCGGCGCCGACGATCGCAACCTCAACATTGTGCGTTGTCATGCTCCTCACGTTAGGGGCCTATTGAACATTAGTCAATAGCGTATTGAACGCTGGTCAATAAGTCGCCTAGACTGTGTCTGTGACCCAGTCGAAGCGCACCAGGATGAGCCCGGAGGCCCGACGCGACCAGCTCATCGCGCTCGGGCTGCAGATGGTGTCGGAGCGGCCGCTCGACGAGGTGTCCATCGACGCGATCGCCGAGGTCGCCGGTGTGTCGCGCGCACTGCTGTTTCACTACTTCGCGTCGAAGCAGGAGTTTCACGTCGCCATCGCGAAGGCGCAGGGCGAGGAGATGTTGCGGCTGACAGCGCCCGACGAGACCCTCGACGATCCGCTCGCCATCCTGTGGAGCTCGTTGTCAGCGTTCGTCGACTACGTCAGCGAGCATCGCAGCGCCTACACCGCATTCCTGCGCGGCGCGTCGAGTACCGATCCGGCGATGCGCGCCGTGATCGACGGCACCAGGGCGGTGATGGCCGAGCGCATCCTCGATCACGCGCCTGCGCTCGGCGTCGAGGTCACCCCGGCGGTCCGACTGGCGACATTCGGGTGGATCGCCTTTGTCGAGGAGGTCACGATCGGCTGGCTCACCGACGGGGAGATCACCCGCGACCAACTGCTTGCCGTGATTTCCTCGTCCCTGCCTGCCCTTGTCACGACCCTCACCGATCTTCCGGCGCACTGAACCAGGCGTATCAGGGACCCCAGAAACCCCAGTTGCCGCCGGTCGGGTCTCCCGGGAACGGTGGCCGTTGACTCGGATCCGAGAGCCCTTGTGCGCGTCGGAATTCACGAAACTCCCGAGCCTGCCTGCACGCCCGTCGGTACATCAGAGCCAAGGGCGTCAAGACGACGACGAGCACTGCTACAACTATCAGACCGGCCATGACTACTGATGATCCGCCGACGTCGGTGCAGGTGGAAGGCCTGCGTCGTGCGTTCGTCGTACGGGAATCCTCGGGGATCAGCCGGTTCGACGCCGCATCTCGCGGAGCAGGGCAGCGGTCGCCGGTGACGGGGGTTCGCGCCAGATGATGCCGAGCGTGGATCGCGCGGCAGGGTCGGTGATCGGCAGGCTGACGGTGTCTCGCCACGAGGCTGCGGTGCTCTCGCTGAGTACGGCGACGCCGAGCCCGCGCGTGGTCAGCATGTGCGCAAGTGACGGCGTTGCGACCTCCCAGCGGGGAACCCGAGCGCCTCGCTCACGTGCCAGCAGGGCGTCGAGTGCTGTGCGGGCGCCGGTGCCGCGGGTGAGCGAGATGAGGTCGGCGCCTGCGATCTCCTCGGGTCCCACATCGGCACGCGTCGCCCACGGATGATCTCGCGCGACGACGGCGTGCAGCGCGTCGTCGACGATGATTGTGGTGTGCACGTGCTGGGGCGGCTCGCCCGACCACGCAGCGATCGCGACGTCGAGCTCGCCCGAGTGCACCCCGTCGATGAGCGTCGTCGAGATGGCTTCACGGACCGAGATGTCGACCCCGGGGTGATCGTGGTGCATGCTCGCGATGGCGTCGAAGATGGGCTGCCAGGTGAGTCCGCTCACGGTGCCTACCCGCAGTGTCCCTGTGGTGAGGCCGCGCAGATCGTCGGCCAGAGCGACGACCGCGTCGACTCCCTCGACTGCCCCGCGAATGGCGGGCAGTACTCGCTCTCCTTCGCTCGTCAACGTCACGCGTCGGGTGGTGCGCTGCAGCAGTGCGATCCCCAGTTCGTTCTCGAGCTTGCGAATCTGAGTGCTCACACCCGACTGGCTGATGTGCAGAGTCGACGCTGCAGCGGTGAACGATCCGGTGTTGACGACCGCGAGGAGGTAGCGGAGCTGATGCAGTTCCATGACTGGCAATGATAAATGCCATAAGAAATAGATGTTGGACAGATTAATCGCCGCCGAGCAGTCTGGAGTGCGAACACCCACTGACCGATGCTTCGAAAGGGAGAAGAGATGACTGTGGACACAACTGCGCAGGCCGATACGGCGATCACCAGGGATGCGGCGACAACCTACTTCGACGCATGGCGCGCAGGCGATTTCGACCGGTTGCGTTCGGTTCTCGCCCCCGACGTCGACTTCGTCGGTGTGATGGGGACGGCACGCGGAATCGACGAGTGCATTGCCGGTCTGCGCGGGATGTCGGAGCGCCTGATGCGCGATCTCGTCTTGCACGCGCGTGTTGTGGACGGTGCCGATGCGATCACGTGGTTCGACCTGGTCACCGACAACGCATCACTACCGACGGCGAACTGGAGTCACGTCGAGAACGGCCTGATCACGCGGATTCGCGTGACATTCGATCCGCGTCCGCTCTCGGAGAGCTGACCGCTCAGTCTTCCGCTGGGACCTATGTGAGTTTCCGACGTTGATCGACAAACGAGCGAGGGCCGCACCCGTTTCGGGTGCGGCCCTCACTCGTTGCTATTCGACGCCTCAGGCAAACGCCTCGTCGAGGATCTCCTGCTGCTCGACGGCGTGCACCTTCGACGAGCCCGAGCTCGGTGCAGACATCGGGCGACGCGAGATGCGGCGCAGACCCTTGAGGAGGTTCGGCAGCATCTCGGGCAGCCACAGTCCGAGGAACGGCCACGGTCCCTGGTTGGCGGGTTCGTCCTGGACCCACACGAAATCGTCGGCGTTCGGGTACTTCTCGAGCGTCTCCTGGAGACGACGATGCGGCACGGGGTAGAGCTGCTCGACGCGGACCACGGCGATGTCGTCGCGGCTCTCCTTGTCCCGACGGGCGGCGATCTCGTAGTAGATCTTGCCGCTCACCAGCAGGACGCGCTTGACCTTGCTGCGATCACCGTTGTCCTTCAAGAACTTCGGATCGTCGATCACCGAGCGGAACTTGTCGTCGGTGAAATCCTCGACAGGGCTGACGGCAGCCTTGTTGCGGAGCATCGACTTCGGCGTGAACACGATCAGCGGACGGCTGATCCCGTCGAGCACGTGCCGACGCAGCAGGTGGAAGTAGCTCGCAGGCGTCGACGGCTGCGCGACCGTCATCGAACCCTCGGCGCACAACTGCAGGAACCGCTCGATACGTCCCGAGGTGTGGTCGGGGCCCTGGCCCTCGTGGCCGTGCGGCAGGAGCAGCACGACGTCGGAACGCTGACCCCACTTGGCCTCGCCCGAGCTGATGAACTCGTCGATCACCGACTGTGCGCCGTTGACGAAGTCGCCGAACTGCGCTTCCCACAGCACGAGTGCGTCGGGGTTGCCCACCGAGTAGCCGTACTCGAAACCGACCACCGCGAACTCCGAGAGCGGCGAGTCGTAGACCATGAAGCGGCCTTCGGAATCGGCGTCGCCGTCGAGCGGTGCGAGGTGATTGAGCGGTGTGTACTCGGAGCCGTTCTCCCGGTCGATGAGGACCGAATGACGCTGGCTGAACGTGCCGCGTCGCGAATCCTGGCCGGACAGGCGGACGGTACGTCCCTCGAGCACGAGCGAACCGAAGGCCAGCAACTCGGCGAACGCCCAGTCGACGTGGCCGTCGCGGCTCATCTCATGACGACGCTTGAGCACAGGCTTGACGCGCGGGTGCGGCGTGAAGCCGTCCGGTGTGTCGTAGAAGGCGTCGCCGATACGCTCGAGAACCGTCTTGTCGACGGCGGTGACCAGCTTCTGCGGCAGTGGCTGGTCGTCTTCGACGGACTCGCTGGGCTCGGGCGTGAACTTCTCGAGTTCCTTGACCTCGTTGAAGACACGTTCGAGCTGACCCTGGTAGTCGCGAAGGGCGTCCTCGGCCTCCTTGGTCGAGATGTCGCCACGACCGATCAGAGCCTCGGTGTAGGACTTGCGGACGCCACGCTTGGTGTCGATCACGTCGTACATGGCCGGCTGGGTCATCGACGGATCGTCGCCCTCGTTGTGTCCGCGACGGCGGAAGCAGACGAGGTCGATGACAACGTCCTTGTGGAAGGCTTCGCGGTAGTCGACCGCCAGCTTGGCCACCCAGACGCACGCCTCGGGGTCGTCGCCGTTGACGTGGAAGATCGGGGCACCGATCATCTTCGCGACGTCGGTGCAGTACTCGCTCGATCGGGAATGCTCGGGAGCCGTGGTGAACCCAACCTGGTTGTTGACCACGATGTGTACGGTGCCGCCGGTGCGGTAACCGGGCAGCATCGCGAGGTTGAGGGTCTCGGCCACAACACCCTGGCCGGCGAACGCGGCGTCGCCGTGCAGCATGAGCGGCATGATCGAGAACTCACGCTCTTCGGGTAGCTGGTCCTGCTTGGCGCGGACGAGCCCTTCGAGAACCGGGTCGACCGCTTCGAGGTGGCTGGGATTCGCGGTGAGCGAGACGTTGATCTCGTTCTCGCCGAACATCTGGTAGTACTTGCCCTCGGCGCCGAGGTGGTACTTCACGTCACCGGACCCGTGCGCCTGCGACGGATTCAGGTTGCCCTCGAACTCGGTGAAGATCTTCGAGTAGGGCTTGCCGACGATGTTCGCGAGCACGTTGAGGCGGCCGCGGTGCGGCATGCCGATGACGACCTCGTCGAGCGAATACTCGGCGCTCTGGTCGATCACGGCGTCCATCATCGGGATGACCGACTCCGCGCCCTCGAGCGAAAAGCGCTTCTGCCCAACGTATTTCGTCTGGAGGAAGGTCTCGAAGGCCTCGGCGGCATTGAGCTTGGACAGGATGTACTTCTGCTCGGCGACCGGCGGCTTGACGTGTTTGATCTCGACACGCTCCTGAACCCAGCGCTGCTGCTCCGGTTCGAGGATGTGCGTGTACTCGACTCCCACGTGTCGGCAGTACGCGTCGCGCAGGATCGAGAGCACGTCACGCAACTTCATCGTGTCCTGGCCGTGGAAGCCGCCGACCTTGAAACTACGGTCGAGATCCCAGAGGGTCAGGCCGTAGGTGAGGATGTCGAGATCAGGATGCGATGTGCGCGCGTAGCTGTCCATCATCAGCGGATCGGTGTCGGCCATGAGGTGCCCGCGGTTGCGGTAGGCCGCGATCAGCTCGAGTACCCGCGCGTTCTTGTCGACGACGCCTGCGGGGATGTCACGACGCCAACGGATCGGCTCGTAGGGGATGTGGAACGCGGTGAACAGCTCGTCGTAGAACGCGTCGTCGAGGAGCAGTTCGTGGATCCTGCGAAGTAAGTCGCCCGACTCGGCGCCCTGGATGATCCGGTGATCGTAGGTGGACGTGAGCGTCATCAACTTGCCGACACCGAGTTCGGCGATCTGCTCGTCGCTCGCGCCCTGGAACTCGGCCGGATACTCCATCGCACCCGCACCGATGATGGCTCCCTGGTTCTTCATCAGGCGCGGCACGGAGTGCACGGTGCCGATGGTGCCCGGGTTGGTCAGCGAAATGGTCACGCCCGCAAAGTCTTCCGCGGTGAGCTTGCCGTCGCGCGCACGGCGCACGATGTCCTGGTACGCCGAGTAGAACTCGGCGAAACCCATTGTCTCGCAGTTCTTGATGGCGGCGACGACGAGCGAGCGGTTGCCATCCTTACCGACGAGGTCGATCGCCAGACCGAGGTTGGTGTGCGCAGGGGTGACCACATTCGGCTTGCCGTCGATCTCGGCGAAGTGGCGGTTCATGTTCGGGAACGCCTTGATCGCCTGGACGATCGCGTAGCCGAGGATGTGGGTGAAGCTGATCTTGCCGCCGCGGGTGCGGGCCAGATGATTGTTGACGACGATGCGGTTGTCGATCATCAGCTTGGCCGGGATCGCACGAACGGACGTGGCGGTCGGGATCTGCAGCGACGCCGTCATGTTCTTGGCAACGGCGGCCGAGGCGCCGCGTAGAACCTTCTCGGTGTCTTCGGCGGGTGCTGCGTCCGTCGTCGTCGACGCGGCCTTGGCCGACGCAGGCGCCTTCTGTGACCGCGACGATCCGTCGCGGCTCGCAACGCTGTGACCCGACGCGGCCTTGGTGGCTGTCGACTCGCGGGCGGGGGAGTTGGTGGTGGTCGGACGCGGGGTCGGCTCCTGGTCGAGAGTGACCTGACGGGGTGCGGCCTTGCCATTCGACGAGGCGCTGCCGTTGCTGCTCGCGGCTGCGGTCTTCTTAGGGGCTGCGGTGTTCGACGCACCGTTGCTGTGTGCGGTTCCCGATCCGTTGCCGGACGCCGTGTTCTTCGCGGGCGCGGTCTTGGTCGATGCGGTCTTGGTAGTCGCTGCGGTTGTGGACTTGGCCGCAGACGATGCCCCCGCAGATGCTGCTGACGTGCCGTTGGACGAGCCATCGTCGCCGGGCTTGTAGTCCTTCAGCAGATCGTGCCAACTCGGGTCGACCGAGTTCGGGTCTTCTTTGAATTGCTGGTACATTTCGTCGACCAGCCACGTGTTTTGTCCGAAATCTGATATCGAACTGCTCACAGCGGTATCTCGCCTCAATTCCCTCTGGTGTCGGGTCGCTCGCTCGCGTCGTGGAGTCCCTTGTGAAGATTACGACGCACCACCTGCTCATGGTACGCGCGCGACGTTGCGCCCCGTGTACCGACCGCGCCGACGTCACACCCGGTTGCGGTCCCGACCCGCGACCCTGGTGAGCAACGTCGATCGTCAGACGCGATCGTCGCCTTGAGCAGGCTCGATACCGTCGACGTCCGAATCGACACCTGCATCCCAGAACGCGCGGTACCTTCCACCCAACGACAGCAACTCGTCGTGTGTTCCCAACTCGACGATGCGTCCGTTGTCGACGACGGCGATCCGATCGGCGCGCGCCGCGGTGGCGAGTCGGTGGGCGACGATCACCGAGGTGCGTCGGCGGGTGACCGTCTCGCCCGCCGCGAGCACCAGCGCTTCGGTGGCCTGGTCGAGGGTCGCGGTTGCTTCGTCGAGAAGCAGGAGGTCGGGGTCGACTAGTTCGGCCCGCGCAAGCGCGATGAGTTGACGTTGGCCCGACGACAACCCGCCGCCGCGTTCGCCGACCTGATGGCGCATCCCGCCGTCGAGTCCGGCGATGACATCGGTGGCGCCGACAGCGAGTGCAGCGGCCGCGATCTGTGTCCGGTCGGCGTCGGGTCGGCCATAGGCGATGTTCTCGGCGACGCTACCGGTGAACAGGTGTGGTTCCTGGGGTACGAGCCCGATCCGATGTCGGTAGTCGAGCAGTCCGAAGTCGCGGATGTCGGTCCCATCCATGCGCACCTCACCGCTGGTGGGGTCGTAGAAGCGGGCGAGCAGTTTGACGACTGTCGACTTGCCCGCCCCCGTGCGACCGACGAGCGCCAGTGACGAACCTGCCGGGATGATCAGTTCGACGTCGCGCAGCGCGTCGGCATGAGCGCCGGTGTACCGGAACCCGACGTCGTCGAGTTCGATGTCGCCGTCGAAACCGTTGGCGGGCACCGGTATCCGATCCTCGCGTGACTCCAGCGAGCTGCGTGTGCGGAGGAGGTCCGCGATGCGTCGAAGCCCCACGACTGCCTGCTGATAGCCGTCGAAGACCTGAGAGAGCTGCTGCACCGGTCCGAAGAGCAACGAGAGATAGAGGATGAAGGCGACGAGTGTGCCCGCCTGCATCGTTCCGGTCGAGATGCGATGTGCACCAACGGCGATCGCCACGGCCGTCGCGACGTCGGACATCAGCGTGATGAATGGGAAGTACACCGAGATGGCCCGCTGCGAACGCATTCGTGCGCGCACCCATTCGACGGTGCGATCGGTGAAGCGGGTCATGGCGATGTCGCTGTTGCGGTAGGTCTGTGTGGTTCTGATCCCCGCGATGTTCTCTTGGAAGTCGGCGTTGACCACGCTCACCAGTTCGCGCGAGCGGGTGTACGCATCCGCGGCGACCCGTCGGAACGCGATGGTCGCGGCGATCATGATCGGAAACACGGGCAGGATGATCAGTCCGAGTTCGATATCGGTGAGCAGCAGTGCGACCGTGACACCGACGAGGGTCAGCACGGCGACGATCGCCGAGGTCAAACCTGTCTGCAGGAACGTCGATAGCGCGTCGACATCGGTGGTCATCCGCGTCATGATGCGGCCCGACAGTTCGCGCTCGTAGTAGTCGAGGCCGAGTCGTTGCAGGTGCGCGTAGCTGCGCACCCGGAGGCCGAACAGGACGCGCTCGCCTGCGCGTGTCGACGTCAACGTCATCACGGCGCCGACGATCCAGCCGAGCGCGACCAGTCCGACACCGAAGGCCGCGACCTCCCACAGGCGCGCTTCGTCGGCGCGGCCCGCGGCGTCGAGAACCGCACGGGCCAACGACGGAAAAGCGAGGCCGATGAGCGTGTCCAGCGAGATGCAGACGATCGCGGTGATCAGCAGCAGGCGGACCGGCGAGAGTATGCCCCACAGGCTGAACTGTCGGTTCTCACGACGTACCGACGCGGTGTCGACTCGGGGATCCTCGTCGGCGGGCGGCAGGGCGTCGACGGCCCGGAGCAATGCGGGCGTCGCCTGCATCGAACCGAGCGCGCTCGCCACACCGCCTCCGCGACCACTCGGTCCGCGACCCGGTGGTGGGGCGATGCGCGACATCGTCGACGCCGCGCTGACGTCTGCCGCCGGTGTCGATCCCGGATCGGCCGGTGGCCACAGCCGGTCCATGAGTGCGTCGTCGGCCGACGCAGGTGCCGTCGGCTCGGCGTGAGGTGTCGTGTCGCGCTGCGCGACCAACGCGCTCGACGACTCGACGACCACGCCGGTCATCAAGGCACGGAAGCGCGGACTGCGGGCATCGAGTTCGGCGACGGTTCCGATGTCGGTGATCCGCCCATCGTCGAGAACGGCCACCCGGTCGGCGAGCATCAGCGTCGACCGTCGATGCGCGAGGACCAGCATCGTCGGCCGGGCATCCCCGCCGCTGCGCAGGTCACGCAGGATGCGCGATTCGGTCGTGGCGTCGACGGCAGATGTTGCGTCGTCGAGCACGAGTACGCGTGGGTCGGCGTACAGCGCACGGGCGAGCGCGATGCGTTGTCGTTGGCCTCCCGAGAGGGTCAGGCCACGCTCGCCGACGATCGTCTCGAATCCGTCGGGGAGGGCAGTGATGAACTCGAGCGCGTCGGCGCGGGCTGCGGCGTCGACGAGGCGTGGGTGTGGCGAGCCGTCTGGCAGCGTGCGTGCATCGGCGGGAACGCCGAGTGCGATGTTGGCGGCGATCGTGTCGGAGTAGAGGAACGGTTCGTCGAAGACGACGGCGACCGCGGAATGCAGACTCTCGGCGGAGAGCGTGGCGACGTCGTGGGTGCCATCGGTCGAGACCAGTGACACCTCGCCGGCGGTCGGGGAGAGGTAGCGGCTGGTCAATTCCGCGATGGTCGACTTCCCGGAGCCGGGTGGTCCGACGATCGCGACGCACTCGCCGGGAGCGATGTCGAGGTCGATCTCGTGCAGGACGGCCTTGTCGCCGAACGCGAAGTCGACGTCGTCGAAGCGAAGTCCGAGAGCGCCGTCGGGCAGTGTGCCGGTCTGTCGGTCGCCGGGGTCGGTCGGTTCGTCGATGACGTCGTAGACACGGTCGACGGCCGCGCGAGCCAACTGTCCACTGACCACGACGTTGGTCAGCAGGCGTGCCAGTGACGTCATCGTGGCGACGTAGGTCGCGAACGCGAGGAAGGTGCCCGCGGTGATGGTGCCGCGCAACGTCAGCCACCCGCCGAGAGCGATGACCGCGACCATGCCCAACTGGGGTATCGCCGCCATGGTCGGGGCAAACCGCGCGTTGATCTTGGCTGCGCGCAAGCGTTTTGAATAGAGGTCGCGCGCGAGGCCGACGAGTTCGTCGACGGCGCGCGACTCCTGACCGAATCCCTTGACCACCCGCACGCCGGTCACGGTCTCCTCGACGTGCTGTGCGACGTTGGCCGCAGATTGCTGCGCCGACCAGGTAGCGGCGAAAAGCTTTCTGCGCGTGGTGAAGACGACGATTCCGACGACGGGAATGATGCTCAACGCGACGACCGTCAGCAGCGGCGACAGATAGGCCATGATCCCGATCGCGATCACCACCTGAACCGCGGCACCCGCCGACAACGGGACCACGGCCAGCAGTCCCTGCACGATCTGCAGGTCCGAAATCGACCGCGAGACAACCTGTCCCGTGCTGATGCGTGACTGAGCGGCACCGTCGAGATGCAGCAGCGTGTGCATCAGGCGGAGTCGCAACGCATTCTGCACGCTGATCGACAGTTGTCCCGCGGTGAGCCTGCGCCCGAACTGACAGGCGTAACGCACGACCGCCAACACAAGCAGCGCCGCGACTACCACCGAGATCGTCGCGCCGCCGCGTTGCGCTCCGGTCGCGTGATCAATCGCAGCCTTGGCCAGCAGGGGCGCGACGAGGTCGACGGCAACGGCAACCAGAGTCACCGCAAGAGTGACGACCACCAATCTGCGATGTCGCCAGCATTCAGTGGAGAGTCGACGAATCCAGCCGGTGCGCTGCGCGGAAGTCGGATTGTCGGTGGGTGGGGCATCTCGGATCGGGGCCGGGCTGTCCGTGAGGGAGCCGGTCACCGATCCCCGGCGGGCAGGCCGGGTTCGGTGACGACGCTCCCGTCGACGACATCGCCATGCCACGACTTCGGCGCCGGACCGAACGCCTCGCGTGCGTTGAGGACGACGCGACGTCCGAGTGCGCGGTTTCCGGCACCGCCGACAACGGCTCCGATACCTGCAGGCATCAGCTTCCCGAAGATGAGCGGCGCGCGCTTGATCGCATACTTCTTGACGATCTTGTTCATCAAAGTGGTGTTCAGTTTCCCGAGGCCACCACCGGGGATGGCTGCGGTTCCGAGTCGACGCAGTGCGCCACCTCGGGTGCCGATGAGGCGGCCGAGCGCTGCGACGCCCTCCTCACCGAGAGCCACCGCCAGGACGAGCGTCTTTCGTCGCTCGGACTGCTCGACGCCGATGCCGTGTACCTCGGC
The DNA here is from genome assembly GCF_001665475.1 of Gordonia sp. 852002-51296_SCH5728562-b. NCBI lineage: Bacteria > Bacillati > Actinomycetota > Actinomycetes > Mycobacteriales > Gordoniaceae > Gordonia > Gordonia sp. 852002-51296_SCH5728562-b. Next base: position 14,380 of record NZ_LZMI01000060.1, read on the forward strand.
GACGGCCAGTGCGAACAACGCTGAGGCTTCGAGGAACAGGGCGGTCTCGCCCGTCATCGCGGTCAGCGCCGTCATGGTGCCGACCCCGGGGATCGCCGCGGTTGCGCCGACCGCGCTACCCGTACCCATGACGGTCCGCAGGAACTGCTTCTCCAGCCTCCGGATGATCTGCTCCGGCGACTCGTCTGGATGCGCCTTACGCAGCGCGTTCACGTACTTCTTGACCGCCGGAGCCTGGAGGCGCTGAGCCTTGTCCAGCAGGCCCCCGGTCACCTCGACCGCCTTCGCGGGAGGCTTCTGTTCGGTTCGTTTGGCTTCGGTCATGGCAGTGGTACCCAATCCTGTTCTGGCACGACCTCATTCGGCCGCGGTGGGGGTGGTGGCGTCCCGTCTCCGAAGGGGCTGCCCCCGAGCTCGTCGCGATGGTGAGGAGTGAGCCAATTCCTCAGGTCCGGGCCGTCGGGCACGATCCCGGTGGGATTGATGTCGCGGTGGACGAGGTAGTAGTGCTGCTTGATCTGTGTGAAGTCGACGGTGTCGCCGAAACCCGGAGTCTGGAAGAGATCTCGCGCGTACGCCCACAACACAGGCATCTCCGACAGTTTGCTCCGATTGCACTTGAAATGCCCGTGATAGACCGGATCGAATCGCGCAAGCGTCGTGAACAGCCGGACGTCTGCCTCGGTGATGGTGTCGCCCGCCAGGTAACGCTGCGCTGCCAGGCGTTCGGTCAGTTCGTCGAGTTTGGTGAAGAGCCGGTCGTAGGCCTTGTCGTACGCCTCCTGACTGCCGGCGAATCCGCAGCGGTACACGCCGTTGTTGACCTCGGTGTAGACACCCTTGCTGACGGATTCGATCTCGTCGCGTAGGTGCTCGGGGTAGAGGTCGGGCGCCCCCTCGCGGTGATAGTCGGACCACTCGACCTCGAAGTCGACGGTGATCTGCTTGAAGTCGTTGGTCACGACCTCACCGCTGGGGACGTCGACGATCGCCGGGACGGTGATGCCCTTCGGATAACCGGGGAACCGCTTCTCGTACGCGTCTTTGAGACGTGGAATCTTCAGGACGGGGTCGACGCCGCCGGGGTCGAGGTCGAACGTCCACGAGTCCTTGTCGTGGGTGGGACCGCACAGTCCCAACGAGATCGCATCCTCGAGACCGAGGAGTCGTCGAACGATCAGGGTGCGGTTGGCCCACGGGCACGCGCGCGCCGCCACGAGTCGATACCGACCTGCCTCGACCGGATAGCCGTCGCGACCATCGCGCGTGATGCGGGTCTCGATGTACTGCGTGTCGCGGACGAACTCCTGCCCGCTGGTGACATAGGACGCCTGCGTGCCTGACTGGGCTTGTGTGCCTGACTGGGCGGGACTCATGACTCCACAGTAGTGATCGCCACCGACGGTTGGCACCCGTTATTCGGCGCGGTATATTCCACCCGGAATATTTGGCAGCGAGAAAGGGGGCCACGCCGTGACTGTGACGCGACCGTTGGCTCCGCAGGCGATCCTGGTGCTCGGCCTGGTTGCCGAACGGCCGATGCACCCGTACGAGATGTTCCAGACCACGATCGAGCGCGAAGAAGACCGCCTCACCAAGATTCGTCCCGGCACGCTCTATCACACCGTCGACCGCCTGGCCGCCGACGGACTCATCGAGGTCGTCGAGGTCCGTCAGGAGGGCAACCGACCGCAGCGGACCGTTTACGCGATCACCGAAGCGGGCAGGGCCGCGCTCGCTGCGAGCCTCGAGGCGATTCTCGAACGTCACCCCGTCGAATATCCCGAGCTCTACCTCGCTCTGTCCGAAGCGCATTCGTTGCCGCGACAGCGGGTTGTCGAACTGCTTGAACGACGTATCGATGCGATGCGCGCAGATCGTGAACGGGTCGAGGTGGCGGCAGAGGCAGCGCATGCACGCGGAGCGGTCGAGATGTTCTACCTCGACGTCGGGTGCCGCCTGGCAACTCTGCAAACGCAGATCGATTGGCTTGTCGATCTCGTCGGGCGTCTGCGTCACAACGACATCGAGTGGATCGACGACCCCGGCTCGACGTGGCGCACGAAGCACACCACCACGCCGTCACCACCTCAATCCTCCCCAGCACAGAACTCGTCCCCAGCGCAGGATTCGTCCACACCTCAGAAAGTGCAGAACTCATGACCGCTCCGGCATTCAAGTCGGTGACCAACCGACCGTGGCTTTCGCTCATGTCCCTGTGCGTCGGCTTCTTCATGATCCTCGTCGACATGACGATCGTCGCCGTCGCACAGCCGCAGATCCGTGCGGCGCTCGATACCGACGTCAACGGCATCGTCTGGGTGACCAGCGCGTATCTGTTGACCTACGCTGTGCCGCTGCTGATCACGGGCAGGCTGGGCGACAAGTACGGACCCAAGACCGTCTACCAGGTGGGCCTTGTGGTGTTCACCGCCGCGAGCGTCTGGTGCGGGTTCTCCGGCTCGATCGGCGAACTGATCGCAGCGCGCGGACTGCAGGGCGTCGGAGCCGCACTCATCACGCCGCAGACGATGGCCATGATCACGCGTATCTTCCAGCCCGAAAAGCGTGGTGCGGCAATGGGTGTCTGGGGCACCATCGCCGGTGTGGCAACGCTGGTCGGCCCGCTGCTCGGCGGCGTGCTGACCGACAACCTCGGCTGGGAGTGGATCTTCTTCGTCAACCTCCCCGTCGGCATCATCGGCCTGATCCTCGCGGCCGTGCTCGTGCCCGAGGTCGAGAAGCACGACCACTCCTTCGACTGGGTCGGAGTCGTACTGTCGGCAATCGGTCTGTCCGCCTTGGTGTTCGGTATTCAAGACGGTGAGAAGTACGACTGGGCGCCGTGGATCTGGGCGCTCATCATCGTGGGCGTCGTCGTGTTCGCGCTGTTCATCTTCTGGGAGTCGCGAGTCAAGACCGAACCGCTCGTTCCGCTCTCGTTGTTCCGTCAGCGCAATTTCTCGTTGTCCAACATCGGTATCGCCTCGATGGGCTTCGCGATCTCCGGTCAGATGATTCCGGCCATGTTCTTCCTGCAGCTCGTCGGCGGCATGACGCCCACGCAATCGGCGTTGGTCATGGTGCCGATGGCGATCTTCACCGGCATCCTCGCACCGATCGTCGGGCGAGTTCTCGACCGCGTGCATCCCAGCCTCATCATCTCCACGGGTCTGTTCCTGGCATCGATCTCGCTGTTCTGGATGGGCAGCATCGCGCGGTCGGCGACCCCCGTGTGGCAGCTGATCCTGCCGCTGGCGCTGATGGGCATCGCGTCGGCGGGTATCTGGGCGCCGCTCGCGGCGACCGCAACCCGCGACCTCCCCTGGTACCAGGCTGGTGCGGGAGCAGGCGTCTACAACACCACGCGAATGATCGGCTCGGTGATCGGCGCGGCTGCTGTCGGCGCACTGATGCAGACGAGACTGGCCGCGAATCTGCCCGGCATGGACACCGCGTCGAACAACGACAGCGCCAAGCAGTTGCCGATCGAGGTCTTCGGTCACCCCGTCCGTGAGCCGTTCGCGCTCGCAATGGGACAGACCCTCTATCTGCCCGCGGCGGCATTGCTGATCGGCGTCGTCGCAACGCTGTTCCTCAAGCGGCCGGCGACGCAGCGTTCGTATCCGCCTGCGGCAGAAGCCAAGGCCGCAGCGGCCGCCGAAGGTGCGGTGGAAGAGGCCGGGGCAGCGTGACGGCATCCGGGGCGGGCTGACGCGCCTCCCCGGATCTGTCGGTGGCAGATCGTACGGTGTTTCCCATGCGAATCCTGCACACCTCCGACTGGCATATCGGCCGAACCTTCCACGGCGCCGACCTGCTCGATGACCAGCGCGCGTCGCTGCGTCACCTCGCAGACGTCGTCGCCGCGGAATCGGTCGATGTCGTCGTGGTGGCGGGCGACGTCTTCGACAGGTCGGTGCCCTCGGCCGACGCCGTCCGCGTCTACGACGACGGCCTTGCCGCGATTGCGGCCGCCGGTGCCGCGATCGTCGTGACCTCCGGCAATCATGATTCGCCGACACGTCTGGGTGTCGGATCGGGCTTCGCCGCAGCCGGTGGTCTGCATCTGCGCACCTCGGTGGCGTCGATCGCCGACCCCATCGTCTTCTCCGACGAACACGGAGACGTGGCGATCTACGGAATCCCGTACCTCGAACCCGAGGTCACGCGAACCGAACTCGGCGTCGACGACGCGCGCGGACACTCCGATGTGCTCACCGCGGCGATGGAACGCATCCGCGCCGACCTCGCCGGGCGCGACGCACGCTCGGTGGTGATTGCGCACGCGTTCGTCGTCGGTGGGCTCGCCACCGGATCCGAGCGTTCGATCAGCGTCGGGGGAGTAGAAACCGTTGCGGCCGAGGTGTTCTCGGGGGTCGACTATGTCGCGCTAGGCCACCTGCACTCGCCGCAGGAACTCACGCCAGCGGTTCGCTACAGCGGGTCGCCCATCCCGTACTCGTTCGGCGAGAACACACACCACAAAGCGGTGTGGCTCATCGACCTCGACGCCGACGGTGTGTCCGACGTCCGTCGCCACGATCTGCCGATCGTGCGCGGTCTCACGTCGCTGCGGGGCACGCTCGACGAGTTGCTGACCGACGAGTCGCTGTCGATTGCCGAAGACGACTACGTCGAAGCGACGCTGACCGATGCGGTCCGCCCGGTCGACGCGATGCGTGTTCTGCGACAACGGTTTCCGCATGCCGTGCACGTGCAGTGGCAGCGTCCCGACGCCGAGAACAGCGTCGACTACCGCTCTCGGGTGCGCGGTCGCAGCGATGCGGAGATCATCACATCCTTCGTCACCGATGTACGCGACAGGCCGACTACCCGTGAGCGGGCGCTTGTGGAAAGCGCGCTACGCGCTGTCGTCGGCGAGCCGGAGCAGGTCGCATCCTGCGAGCCGTTGGCGCTCTTCGAGATCGACGCGCCGGCAGACGGCCACCGGGTGGCAGAGTCGGCATGAGACTTCATCGGTTGCGCATGAGCGCGTTCGGGCCGTTCGCCGACGATACGGCGATCGACTTCGACGCGCTCGGAGCCGACGGCCTGTTCCTGCTGCACGGGCAGACGGGTGCAGGCAAGACGACGGTGCTCGACGCCGTCGCGTTCGCGCTCTTCGGCAGGGTGCCCGGCGCCCGGAACGAGGCCAAACGTCTGCATTCCGATCACGCTCCGGCAGAACAGGTTCCGCAGGTCGAGGTAGAAGCGACGATCAACGGCCGCCGATTCCGCATCATCCGGTCGCCCGAGTATCAGCGCCCCAAGAAGCGGGGGACGGGGACAACAAAGGTCCAGGCGAAGGCGACGCTCGAGTGGGTCGACGGGTCGGGGGTGGCACTCACCCGGTTGCCCGAGATCGGCGAGACCGTGAGCGAGCTCCTCGGCATGAGTGCCGAGCAGTTCTTCCAGGTCGTGCTTCTCCCGCAGGGCGACTTCTCGCGGTTTTTGCGCGCACCCAACGAAGAGCGAGAAGCGTTGTTGGAGAGACTTTTCGACACCGAGCGATTCGGTGACGTCGAGGAGTGGCTGCGCGAGCGTGCGCGAGAGAGTGCAGCGGCGCTCGACGCAAAGGCGGCGTCGATCGACCGCATCGCCGCACAGATCGGGGCCCTGGCCGACGTCGAGGCACCCATTGAGCCCGACATGGCCTGGGCGCAGAAATGCCTCGACGACGCTCGCGAGGCAGAACGCCGCGACGCCACGGCGTTGGCGGAGGCGCGCGACGTACTCGACGCCGCGCAGCAGTCATACGACCGCGGCAGAAAGATGATGCACGACAGGCAGCGTGGACTCGCCGCGCGGTCACGCATCGAACAACTCGACGCCGCCGAGCCCGAACTCGATGTCGCCGAGAAGGCACTCGCCGCCGCGCGTCGCGCGGCGCCCGTGGTCCCCGTGCTCGCCGATCACGAGCAGGCGATCGCCAACGCCCGTGCTGCCGATGCACTCCGTGCGGCAGCGGAATCGGCCGTGTCCGAGCATGCGGTGTCCGAAGAGGTGGAGGCGGCGTGGGCGCGCGAGTGCGACGACACCGAGTTGGCCCGCGCGATCGACACCTGGGCGGCGGAGTCGGGTCGGCTCGAACCGCTGGTGCGCAGGACACTCGAACGTCCCACGCTGATCGCTGCGATCGGCGCAGCTGAGGCCGAGGTCTCGGCTGCCGCCACCCGCACCGTCGAACTCGACGACGCGCTCGCGGCGCTGCCGGAGCAACGGACCGCAGCTATCGCTGCCCTGCACGATGCCCATGAGCAGCGTGCCCGGATCGAGACGCTGCGCAATCAGCAGGCACAGCAGACGTCGATTCTCGAGGCCATCGATGAGCGCGACAAACTCGAGGTTGTACTCAGTCGTGCCGAGCGCGCTGTCGCCGACGCACACTCGGCGCACAATGACGCACGGACCAGACTGCTCGACCTTCGCGAACGTCGCCTTGCCGGGATGGCGGCCGAACTCGCGTCCCAACTCGTCGACGGCGAGCCGTGCACCGTCTGCGGCTCGCGCGAGCACCCCGCACCCACGACGAGCGATCCAGGCGATCATGTGGGCGACGCCGACGAGGCGGCGGCTGCTGACATCGAACACCGCGCCTCCGCCGAGCTGACGCGTGCGCGCTCGTCGCTGGACACCTATCGCGAGCGAAAAGCCAATCTGGACAAGATGATCGGTGATGCGGAGCGCGAGTCCGTATGCTCCGATCGCGACGATACGGTCAAGCGGCGCACGAAAGCCGAACACGCCGCGGCGTCGGTCGACAAGCTGCAGCGCGTCGTCGACGAATTGGACGGGCGGACCAGCACATGGCAGGCCGAACGATCGCAGATTCAGGCGCGGCGGGCTGCGGCGTCCGTGCGTCTGGACTCCCTGCGTGGCGAACTCGAGTCGCTCGACGCGGAGGTCTCGACGGCAACCGGAGGCCGGGGCGATGTCAGCGGCCGCCGGGCCGAACTGGCCGAACTGTGTCGCTGCGCGACGGCTTTGCGAGATGCGCGTGCGGAGGTGCGCCGTGCCGGAGAGTGGGCGACACAGGCGGCGAGCCGCGCCGCGTCCGCGTGCGACGAAGCGCAGTTCGCCGACGAGACCGCGGTGCGAGCGGCGATGGCGACGGACGAGCAGATGGGGGTCTGGGAGTCGTCGCTGCGCAAGGCGCACGGCCTGAGAGTCGAGGCGCAGGGCACGCTCGACGACGACGACGTGCGTTCGGCGCTGGCAACCGAGCCCGTCGGCCTGGCTCACCTCGAGACCACGCTCGAGACGGTGCGCGCCCGCTGCGACGCCGCGTCCGGCGCTGCGGCCGTCTCCACGCGGCGAGCGACCGGGCTGGCCGATCACGTCACCCTCTACTGGGAGGCGCTGACCGATTTCGAGCCGATTCGTCTGCGGCAGAAGGAGATCCACGATCTCGCCGAATTGGTGAGTGGACGAGGGCAGAACGCGAAGCGAATGACACTGCGCTCGTACGTCCTCGCGGCACGCCTCGAAGAAGTCTTGGTCGCGGCGTCGGATCGACTTCGGCACATGTCCTCTGGCCGTTACGAATTCGCACACTCCGATGCCGGAGGGCCGCGGGGGCGTCGTGGCGGTCTCGGTATCGAGGTGCGCGACGAGTACACGGGTGTCACGCGTGCGGCGACAACCCTCTCGGGTGGCGAGACGTTCTTCGCGTCCCTGGCGCTGGCACTCGGACTTGCCGACGTCGTGTCGAGCGAAGCGGGCGGCCGTGTGCTCGACACGATGTTCATCGACGAGGGGTTCGGCACCCTCGACCCGGAGTCCCTCGACCTGGTGATGGGCGTGCTCGACGAATTGCGTTCGGGCGGCAGAGTTGTTGGCTTGGTCAGC
>NZ_LZMI01000061.1:0-105341 GCF_001665475.1 Gordonia sp. 852002-51296_SCH5728562-b
CCGATCTCGAACACGTCGCGCAGGAACTCAACGGCCGTCCACGCAAAACGCTCGGCTGGGATACCCCAGCCGAGCGTCTGCGTGATCTAATCACCACCAACTAACAGCAGTGTTGCGCCGACCCCTTGAAACCGCCAAGTCCCGGTCGGGGTCGCTTGTGAGTAAACGCTACTGCTCAGATCAGCGGAAGAAGCCTCGCTGGTAGGCGTTCCACACCATGTCCTGCCAGTAGCCCCACGCGTGGGTGCCGTTGGCGTCGTAGGTCATGAGGTTGATGCCCTGCGTGAACGCGGCGACCTCGAATGCCTTGCGCTGTGCGAGTGCCAGCAGCTCGAGCGTCGAACCCTTGAACAGGTCGTCGAAGACGTTCGGCAGCGCGTTGTAGCGGCCGAAGAGTCCGTTGCCCGATCCGGTGAACACCTTGAGGTGGTGCATCCGGTTGATCAGCATGAACGGGTCGTTGTCGTACCAACGCTGATCCCACGGCGCGCCCCACATGGCGTCGACGTTCCACGGCTTGGGGTCGACGTCGAGCATGGCCAGTCGAAGCATGGTGTGCATGCCCGGAGCGCTCAGGAAGTCGTAGCCCGAGAGCGAGCCTGCCGCGTAGTAGAGATCGGGACGCTTGGCCGCGAGGACGAGCGCCGCGTTACCACCGGACGAGATGCCCATGATGGCGTACTTGCCGCCCTTACCCTTGAAGCCCTTCTGACGCAGAGCCGGCGCGAGGCGGTTCTGGATCACGCACTCCCACATGTAACGACGCTGCTGGCCGTTGAAGTTACTGGGTGCGTTCCAGTTGGTGTAGAAGCTGGCAGGCCCGCCGATCGGCTCGACGACGTTGACGCCGCGGTTGACCAGTTCCTGGACGTTGGTGTTGATCTCCCAGCCCGAGAAGTCGTACTGGGCGCGCATGCCGTCGAGAAGGATCACGGTGCGGGTATTGCCCGGCTTGAACCAGGAGCGCACCTTGACCTTGCCGGGATTCATCGACTTGTTGCCGAACGCCCCGTTGGTCGGCATGCCGCAGGCGTCGATCCACCACTCGCTCTTGCCCGCGGGGGTCCCGTTGATACGTGCATCTGCGGTACCTGCGCCCGTGATGACCGACGCGAGACCCGCGATCGTCATCAGCGCGACCGTCACCGCAACCAATCGGCTGCGCAACCGGAACCCACCGCGCTTACCGGGTGTCATCGCTCCCGACCTCACCGCTACTCCCATCGACCAAACTCTCCTCTGTTACCAGTCCCCATGCGCCCCACAGGACACACCAGGCACCAGATCGTTACGTGCGCGATATCAACCCGACCGGCTTGGCCACCCCTGGACGACGCTCTTGCTCGTCGCTTGCGGCCTCCACACGAACTGTGCGAGACACACCCCCGAGTGCGATGCACCACAGCTTCACGTGCAATGCACAACGATTCGGGAGCCTATTGCATCGTCCAACACACTGACAATCAGTGTGACCGTCGCCACACCCGCCGCCTTACGGCGTCGGCGTGGTGCCGATCGACCAATACCGCTCGGTCTTATCTCTCATCGCTTTATCAGGCTTCGACGTTACCTATCCGATACATAACAGGACAAATCTCTCGCGGCCTCAGACATCCCCATAGCGTTTGACCTGCATAGTTCATCGGTCGGACCGTCGAAAATGTGACGCTCATCTCGGGTGCAGTCGGGGCGGCACCGGCAGTCCGCAGCGCTGGAGTTCGTACTCCGGATTGCGCTGGATGCGGTAGTCGGAGAAGCCGAACGAGGCAGACAGATTCTTCTTGAATCGCGCGTAGGACCAGGTGTCCTTGTACGACTCGATCCGGTCGACGGTCTGCGAGCACGTCAGCGCTTCCTTCGCCTGCGCGACCATGTCCTCGTCGAGGAAGCCCGGCAGCACCGGCCACTTGGGATAGGCGCCCGACTCCGCGATGACCCACTCGGCAGGCAGGTTCTTGTCGTGCCCGATGCGGCCGTCCTCGAGGCGTTCTGTGTGCGCGGCGATCGGGTAGGCGAGTCCCATCTGATCGATCACGCGGACGTCGAGTGGCGCGTTCATACTCGTCATTCCGAGATTGAGGAAGTAGACGGTCGCCTTGCGTTTGTCCTGCGGGGTGTTATCCGGCAGCTTGGCCACGTACCACTCGTCGTAGTTGTTCGACGGCAGGATCACTCCGCCCTGCGTGCGGTACTCGTCGATCCGCTCGACCATGGCGCGCATGCGCGGGTAGTCGAGGTAGTCGGCAGCGGTGACCGGGTTCTCGTTACCCATGTTGGTGACGTAGAACCGACGTTCGTCGACGATGCCGCTGCGTCCGATGTCGATGCCCGCGTTGGGCAGCACCTTCTCGTGGCAGACGATCGCCCACACGAGCGTCGTGATCCACAGTGCCGCCATCACGGTCGCGCCGCCGAGCTGCACCAGCACGCGACGACGTCGATTCCGGTCCTTCGCAGCGTCGACGCCGCGTCCGAATGCCGCGCGGACATCGGCGAGGGCGGGCAGCGAGAGCGGTACGACCATGACCGGGAGCAGGATCGTGAACATCGATGTCAGCAGCACACGGCCGTGCATGAAGTCGCCGCCCTGGCGCAGCCAGTAGACGCCGTCGATCAGTCCCGCGACCACGATGGCAACGGTGACGGTCGTCGGCGTCTGGAGGTTGCGCGACCAGCGCGACAGCCGCTCGCGCACCGTCGGGCGTTCTTTCTCCTTCGACGACGCCTCGACGCCCGAGTCGTCGCGTGTGCGCGCGCTGTTCATCCGGGTGCCGATGACGATCAAGACCCCTGCGACGACAGCCAGGATGACGGGAAGGACAAGCGTGTAGGGGCCGAAGAGGTTGCCGAGGTAGATGAAGCCCTGATGCCACTTGGAGCCGCTCGCGTCCTTCGCGACAGCAGGGTTGGGCACGAGCAGTGCGTAGTAGCCCATCCGGAAGATCTGGTAGCCCACCGGCAGCACCGCAGCGCACACCACCACACCGACGCGCATCTTCCATGTCAGCGGCGCCAGGAAGACCAACACCAATGCGATCCCGCCGACCACGGTGAGTTCCGGTCGGATCAACGGCGCGAGCCCCGCCCAGAACGCGAGGAACAGCGTCGCCGCGGCTCCTCGGTAACCCGCGGTTCGTCGCGCACCCGCGTTCTGTGGGGCGTCGCCCTCGGCCCGTCTCCGGGACCACGCGATCAGCAGACACCAGAGCACCGCGACCCAGAAGATGCACAGGCCGTTTTCCAGACCACTCGTGGCGAAGTCACGCGCGGGCGGGATCGCGACGTAGACGATCGCACCCAGTGGCAACAGCAACGTGATCCCGGTTGCAGCGGGACCGCTGATGCGCGGTCCGAGCAGTCGTGCCGTGCCGTACATCGCGATCGGGATCGCCGACACCGAGAGCACCAACGCGACCCAGAGCGCGACGTACTCGAGCTGGCCGTCGGTGACCCAGGCCCAGAACCACAGCAGGTAGGTCCACGCCGTCGAGGTGTTTGCCTCGACACGCTCGCCGGCATTGAACACCGGGCCGTTGCCCGCGAAGAGGTTTCGCAGGGTGCGCAGCACGATCAGACCGTCGTCGGCGATCCACCGACGCTGCCATGCTCCGATCGCGAAGAATGTTGTGACCCCGATCGCCCCGATCAGGAAACTGACCGTCGCCGTCCACTCACGTGGTCCCCACGACGACAGAAATCTCCGACGCCCCGCTCCCGGCGGATGGCCCGCGGCCGCATCCTCGTCGTCTGCGTCAGCCGTGTCGTCCTCGTCGGCCGCGTCAGCTGTGTCGTCGTCAACCCGGTTATCAGAGCCGACGGCAACGTCGTCGTCAACATCGCCGGGTTCCCCGCCGACTGGACCGGGTTCCTGCTCTGCGGCGCCGGACCCCTTGCCGACGACGGGGATCACCATCGTGACGTCGGTGTCGAAATCGCGGTCATCTGCGGCAGTAGCGTCGGTGCCGGCAGTCTCTCGAAGTCTGTGCCGCCCCGCGCGAGCGGGCTCGTCACGAACGTCAGACGGCATAGACCGCGACACCAACACAGACGATCCATGCCAGCGCCAGGATCTGCAGAATGCGGTCGCCGAAGGCGATCTCTTCGGGTTCGCCCGCGGTACCGCCGTCGACGACGACGGCGTAGCGCAGAATCGCGATGGTGAACGGCACCATCGAGATGGCGTACCACACGTTGGTGTCGTGGCCGGAGTTCTTGTCGAACGCCCACAGGCCGTAGAACGCGACGACGAGCGTGGCCGAGAGCGTCCAGACGAAGCGCAGGTAGCTCGTGGTGTAGTACTGCAACGACTTACGGATCTTGGCGCCGGTGTGCTCGGCGAGCACCAGCTCGGCGTAGCGCTTGCCCGCCGCCATGAACAGCGATCCGAAGGCCATGACCAGCAGGAACCACTGCGACAGTTTGATGTCGGTCGCGGTACCACCGGCGATCGCTCGCAGCAGGAATCCGGACGAGACGATGCAGATGTCGATGACCGGCTGGTTCTTGAGCCCGAAACAGTAGCCGAGCTGGATCACCAGGTACACCGCGATGACCACCGCGGTCTGCCAGTTCGCCGAGTAGGCGATCAGCAGCGATGCAACGCCGAGCACCACTGCCAGCACATACGCGAGCTTGACGGGCACGACGCCCGCGGCGATCGGCCGATACCGCTTGGTCGGGTGGTTGCGATCGGATTCGACGTCGATCGCGTCGTTGATCAGGTAGATGCACGACGACGCGAGACAGAATGCCACGAAGGCGATCCCGGCGCGGCCGAGCACATGTGCGTCGGTGATGCTGCCCGCGGCCAGCGGAGCTGCCAGCACCAGGACGTTCTTCACCCACTGCCGTGGGCGGAGCGCCTTGATCAGGCCGTCGACCCGGTTCTTCGGCGGCCCGACCTTCTTGCCGCTCTCGATGGGCTCCTCGCTCATGCCTCTCCTCGGTTCCTGATCGCCCACGCGGCCGCTGTCCGTGCGGTCTGCCCGGGCACCAGCGCAAGCGCACCGGCTCGGGCCGCCACACGCGCGGTGCGCGTGGCGTGCGGATGCCCTGCAGCCGTCCGTGATGCCTGCTCGAACAGCGTGTCAGCACCGATGACGGCTCCAGCACCCAGCGCGCCGAGTGCGGCTCCCGCGGCGACGTCGCTCGGATAGTGAACCCCGAGCACAAGCCGCGACGTGAGCATAGGTGGCACCAGAAGTGCCGGTAGCAGGTAGGGCGGCAAACCGGCGGCCCGACCGATCAGAATCGACGCCGCGGTGGTCGACGTCGCGTGCGACGACGGAAAGCTCAGCTTGCTCGGCGTCGACACCCCGATACGGATTCTGGGGTCGTGCGGGCGGGGGCGTCGGACGATGCGTTTGATGATCACCGACGCCGCGTGCGTACCGAATGCACCGACTCCGGCCTCGACCCATCGCCGCTGCGCCGTGGCGTCGCCTCGACGACGAGCGGCGGCGTACCCGAGTCCCGAGATGGCCAGCCAACCGAGCGAATGCTCGCCGAAATGCGAGAGGGCCCGCGCTGTCGGGAGCACACCGGGACGGTCGTAGAGCGCATCCTGAATGGCGATCAGCGCGTCGACCTCGCGGCTCTCACCGCGACTGACCGCATCGTTCGACGATTCGTCGCGTTCCGCGACATCCCGATCATTCGATTCCGAAGACACCCGCCCAGCTCTCCTTACTGGTCAAGTCCTGATGGGCGGCGCGGTAGCGCTGCGCCATCTCAGGAAACCTCTCGTTGAGTTCACGCACCAGGGCAGCGGATTCGCGTGCGAGCGCGATCATCTTGTCGCGGTCTCGCTGGCGATACACCACTCCCCGACCGTCGGCCGTGGTGACAGTGACGCCGTCGACCCGTCCGAGCGAGAACCACCGGGCCTCGATCGGCGGGTAGTTGGCTTGCGGCACCTCGTGATGACGAGGGTCTGCGGGGCGCAGGTTGTTGACCACCGACGCCGCGAGCGCCTTGAGCTTGCTCACCGGGTTGGTCGGCACGTTGACACCGAGATGCGTTGCCTCCCCGCTGGTTCGGGGCAGTTCGGTTGCCGAGGGCAACACGACCGCGTCTGGGTACTGCTTGCGCATCTCTGCGATCTTGGGAAGCGCGGTCGGCAACAGGTCGCGGATGTGATCGGGCCCCGCGAGGAAGTCGCGGATCGCTTCGTTCTGAATCGCGACCGTCGAATATTCAAGACTCAGAAGATGTTTGGCCGTCGCCTTGACCATCGACTGGAGAATTCCCTTGATCGGACCGTCGTGGTGGATCGAGGCGACGACGAGCCTGTTGCGCAGGTGGAAGTACGCCTGCCAGTCGATGGCGTCGTCCTTGTCACTCCAGGCCATGTGCCAGATGGCGATTCCCGGGATCGTCGCCGTCGGGTAGCCCGCTTTCGCGGCGCGGAGGGCGTACTCCCAGTCGTCCCACTTGATGAACAACGGCATGGGTAGGCCGATCTGCTCCGCGCACTCGCGCGGGATCATGCACATCCACCAGCCGTTGCCCTCGACGTCGATCCGACGGTGCAGGTTCTTGGAATTCTCCCTGTCGCGCAACGGGTACTGAGCGAAGTCGTGGTCGTACTCGACGAAGGGCGCGGCCGTCCACATGAAGTTGTGGTGATTGATCACCTCACCCATCGAATGCAGGTGACTGCGGTCCTGCAGGTTGAGCATCTGACCGCCAACGAGCATGGGCGACTTGGCAAATCGCGACATCGCGAGCGCGCGCAGGATGGAATCCGGCTCGATTGCGATGTCGTCGTCCATGTAGAGGATGTACGGGCTGTCGGTGAGCCGCAGCGCCTCGTACATGATGCGCGCATAGCCGCCCGAGCCACCGAGGTTGCCCTGGTCGAAGATGTGCAACCGGTCGCCAAGCGCTGCGGAGGCTTCCTCGTAGCCCGGCTCGTCGACCACATTGCGGGTGCCCTGGTCGGGCATCAGCACGGCGTCGATCACCGCGTCCACCAACGGATCCGACGTGAGCGCCGCCAGCGCGTTGACAGCGTCCGTCGGCCGGTTGAACGTCGGGATGCCGACGGTGACGCGCTTGGTGTCCGGACCTGTCGACGCTGCAACCGCCGAATACCAACCCGCCGAGACGATTTCGGTGTCGGTGTCGGTGGTGACGTCGAACCAGATCCATCCGCCGTCTTCGAACGGACCTAGGTCGAGCTCGAATTCGATGACGCCGTAACCGTGTTCGTCGGTGGGCACCAGGTCGCCGCCGATACCGATACGCGAGCCGTCGACCTTGGAGCGGTACAGGTCCACGCGGCACGTGCCGCGGACCTCCACGCGCAGTACGACCGACTTCAGAACCGACCAGCGTCGCCAATACGACGCCGCGAACGCGTTGAAGTACGTCTCGAAGCTGACCTCCGACTCGCCCGCGAGCAACACCGACGTCCGGGTCGGCGCGTGGGCACGACGAGTGTTGTTGTCGGACTCCACCTGATAGAGCGAGCGCACATCGATGGGCTCACCCGGCCGCGGGAAAATGACCCGCTGCAGTAGTTCGACGGCCTTCGACTCGGGAACGCTCGGCGCCGTCGCCGGCTGCGCCCCGGTGGTCTCGATCGTCTCGACAGACGTCGTTTCGTTGGAAACAGTCACACTCATCTACTCCGCCTCCGCCAGCGGCGCACCGTCACTCAGGTGCGGCGCCAGCGTGTTCTCGAACATGGTGAGCGCACTCGCGATCGCCATGTGCATGTCCAGGTATTGGTAGGTGCCCAACCGGCCGCCGAACAACACCTTGGCGTCTGCGGTCTCGGTCTTGGCGAGCTCCCGGTAGGCGGCGAGCTTGTCGCGGTCCTCCGGGGTGTTGATGGGGTAGTACGGCTCGTCGTCGTCGTTGGCGAATCGGCTGAACTCGCGCATGATGACGGTCTTGTCCGTCGGATAGTTCTTGCGCTCGGGGTGGAAGTGGCGGAACTCGTGGATGCGCGTGAACGGAACGTCGGCGTCGTTGTAGTTCATCACCGGGGTGCCCTGGAAGTCGCCGGTTGCCAGCACCTCGGTCTCGAAGTCGAGGGTGCGCCATCCCAGGCGTCCCGCCGAGTAGTCGAAGTACCGGTCGAGCGGGCCGGTGTAGACGACCGGCGCGTCGGGGTTGGCGGCCCGGATCTCGTCGCGGATGGCGAACCAGTCGGTGTCGGTGCGCACCTCGATGCGCTCGTCGGCCGCCATGTTCTCCAGCCACGCGGTGTAGCCGTCGACCGGCAGCCCTTCGTAGGTGTCGTTGAAGTAGCGGTTGTCGAAGGTGTAGCGCACCGGCAGTCGCGTGATGTTCGAAGCGGGCAGATTCTTGGGGTCGGTCTGCCACTGCTTGGCCGTGTAGGCCTTGATGAACGCCTCGTACAGCGGGCGCCCGATCAGGCTGATCGCCTTCTCCTCGAGGTTCTTGGCGTCCTTGGTGTCGATCTCGCTGGACTGCTCGGCGATCAGTTCCCGCGCCTCATCGGGGCTGTAGTACCGGCCGAAGAACTGCGACACCAGCCCCAGTCCCATCGGGAACTGGTACGCCTGGCCGTCGTGCATCGCGAACACCCGGTGCTGATAGCCGGTGAAGTCGGTGAACTGGTTGACGTAGTCCCACACCTTCTTGTTCGACGTGTGGAACAGATGAGCGCCGTATTTGTGCACCTCGATGCCGGTTTCGGGCTCTGCCTCCGAATACGCGTTGCCACCGATGTGCGACCTGCGCTCGACCACCAGGACCCGCTTGTCGAGTTGGGTCGCCGCGCGCTCGGCGATGGTGAGACCGAAGAACCCGGATCCGACGATGATCAGATCAAAGGATGAGTTCGACGCGACGGTGCTATTGGTGGCCACGGGTGTTCAGGGTAACGGACCCGACAAAGTAGTCGTCCACACACGCAGGGGTCGGGGCCGGCCAGGCGCGCGGCGACGACAGACGCGCGAGGTGATCGACACGCGCGAACACGCCGCGACGACGTCGAGAGCGCCGCGTCGAGCTGTGATGTGCGCCGACCACGCAATCGGGGCTGGCCAGGACTCGTATACTCGGTTCATTGGGCTGTAGAGATCGGCTCACCGAAGACTGTGCATCGCAGCTCGTGTTCCGCTGTTTGTGTACTGCGGATTGCGCAACTCCCCGTAGGAGTCCGCCAATGACCTCCCAGCACGTCACTCCACCAATACTGACGCCCACACACGCACACGATTCGTCGCCTGACGTCCCGATTCCGCCTCGCACGCCGATGACCCGCTTCTTTCCCGCGCCGACGCTGAATCAGTCGCCGAAGTCGTTCGGTACCCCCGAACCGGAGTGGCTCACCTGGCTGGCCTCGCAGACCTGGCCACAGGTTGTGTTCGACATCGATCGCCTCGTCGTCGTCGCAGCTCATCCCGACGACGAGATCCTGGGAGCCGGCGGCCTCGTGCACACCGCGGCGTCGCAGGGCATCGAGGTGGTCACGATCTGCGCGTCCGACGGCCACGCGACGCACCCCGGATCGCCCGAGCAATTGGCAAACCGTCGGCATCTCGAACTCGACACCGCGTCGATGCTGCTCGGCCTCGACCTCCCACGATGGGGTGGCCTCCATTCGGGGACGCTCCAGCAGTACCCCGACCGCCTCGACGCGATGATCAGAGACATCCTCGACGCCCGGCCGGGCGCCCGCAACGGCCTGTTGGCCGTGTGGGATCACGACGGCGAGTCCGACCACGAAGCCGTCGGCCAGGCTGCCATGCGTATCGCCAAACCACTTGGTATCCAACTGTGGATGTACCCGATCTGGCTGTGGTACTGGGCACGGCCAGGTGACCTGAACGTGCCGTGGCATCGAGTGCAGACCGTCGGCGTCTCGCCGACCGTGATGGCCGTGAAGAACGCCGCCGCACGCTCCTTCGCGGAGCAGAAGCGCCCGCGCACCCCGGACGACAACCCCCAGCCCGTGCTCGGTAGTTCGATCACATCGCATCTCCTGCGAGGTACGGAGTATGTTTTCGGCTGATAGGTCCAGGCAGTACGTCTGTGCGCAACACCAAATGCGCGCCTGCGACGAAGTGCTGTGTGGATGCTGTGCGGAAGGAGTAACCATTGACTGACCTCACCTCGCGGACAACCGCGCCGACCACATGGACGGGCACCGAGATCGCTGAGAAGAGTTCGGAGATCGCTCGCATTGTCGCGCAACTGCAGTCGAAGAGCACCGACAGCGACATGCTGCTGCGCCTGTTCACCAAGGCCGCCGCCGAGGCGATCGGCTCGGACTACGCCAGCATCACCATCGTCACCGAAGGCCGGATCGAGACGCCGGTGATGATCGGCGAGATCGCGGCACAATCGGACGCGCTTCAACAGGAACTCGGCGAGGGACCGTGCATCCGCTCGGCCACCGACGACACCACGATCTGGATCGACGACATGCGTCGAGAAACGCGTTGGCCGACGTTCTGCGCGGCGGCCGCCGACCTCGGCATCGGGTCGATGGCGTGCTTCTGCCTCTACATCGCGGGCGAAGAACGCGGCGCACTCAACCTGCACAGCACTGTTCCGAACGCCTTCGACGACGAGGCGCGGGCCCTCGGCCAGTTGTTCGCCGCCCACACCGCGACTGCGTTCTCGGCGGTGCGCGAGAAGGAGCAGCTCCGCACGGCGCTCAGTTCACGCGACCTGATCGGCCAGGCCAAGGGCATGCTGATGGAACGGTACCGACTCAGCCCCGACCAGGCGTTCAGCCTCCTCGCGCGGCTCTCCCAGGACTCGAACACCAAACTCGTCGACATCGCCGCCCAGGTCGTCGACGCCGGCCCGGAGTAGTCGGGCCGGGTCGTCGGCTCGGGGGTCGTCGGCTCGGGCGGTTGGCTCGACGCCACAGCGATCGGGCCGCCGCACTGATTGACCGCGGCCGGCCCGACCCGACCGCTCAGCGCAGCCGGTCGGCGCGCGGGAAGCCGAGCACCGGGACGCCGCCGCGCTGCTGGAAGTCGGCCAGGCCCTTGCCCGCGAGCGCGTGGGCGCCGGTCGGCTGGCTGAAGAACATCATGCCCTTCTGGAAGAGCTGCGTGACCCCGGCGCCGTCGGGCGTCAGCGTCGGGACGCCGACCGCCTGGCCGAGCGGCCCGGTGACGCCACCGAGATCGCCGAGCTTGCCGTTGAGCGCGTCGGTCGCGATGCCCAGGAGCTTCGACGACCCGGGCACGAGGTTGTCGGCCAGTCCGGTCAGCGAGTCGGGGATCAGCGAGCCGAGATCAGCAGAACCCAACCCGGCGCCAGCACCCGGCCCCGTCGGCGGGGTCACGATCTTCGGCTTACTCGTCTGGCCCTTCACCGAGAACCACGACGACTTGAGCTGAAGCTTGGTCCGAACGTCCTCGCCGGTCGCCTCGACGGTGCCGCCCGAGCCGGAGACGCGGACCCGCAAGGCGCGACCGTTCTCCGGCCCGAGCCCGTTGGCCTCGATCACCTCGAAACTACGCAGCGCACCGACCCCGAAAGCGGACGCGATGCTCGACCCACTCACGTTGGCAGTCCAATTGTGTTCCGGCGCAATCGAATCGCCCTCGTCGACGACGGCCGGGAAACGTCCACCCGCGGTGTAACCACCGGTCGACGCGGAGAATTCGGTGAACGCGGGCTGGCCGTTCTGCCGCAGGATCTGTCCCGACGTCGCGTCGGCCGCACGGTTGGTGCGCGGGTCCTCACCCGCCACGCCGCCGTACATCTGGGAGTTCTGGGTGTCGTCGATCTTCTTACCGCCCGCGATGGCCGAGAGCGCATAGCTCCGCGCGACGACGGCCTGCGCCTTGAGCGCTTCCATGCCGCCCGAATCGCCCCAGCCGGGAATGCTCTCCTTGGCGATCACACCCTTGACGTAGTCGTCGAGGTTCAGTTTGTTGACCACGCGTCCGCCGTCGAGCCCGAGCGAACCGCGATACGCCGCGTTCGATCCGCAGAACTTCAGCAACTCGTTTCCGGGACGATTGGTGGCCGGGTTGATCGGATCGACGAAGGTCGCGGGCACCGATTGCAGTGCGCCACCGCCGCAGCCGCTGGTGATGGTCGCGGTTCCGCCCGAGATGCTGACCGCCTGCCCCGGCTGCACCTGCACGCGCCCGACGCGTGCACCAGCATCCGCCCGCACGTTGACCGCGGATTGCTTACTGAGTCCGACGGTGATGTCGGGCCGGTCGGCCTTGCTCAGCGTCGTACCGCCGTAGAAGTGCTGGAGGATTTTCGACGACGACCAGCCCTTCTTGGCGTATCCATACGCACCCCACTGGCCCATGCCGCGGCCGTGACCGTGTCCGTGTCCGATGAGAACCACGCCGGCGTCGGCCGCGAGACCGATGTCGGAGCGCGACGAGTAGCCGTCGCCCGCGATGACCCCTCCGACCAGCAGCGCAGGGGCAACGGCGCAGATGACCGCTGATGATGTTCGACGACGTCGACTCCCCGGACGTGCCCGGGAGACGAACGGATTCGACAGTCGGAGTTTCACGGCTGTCCGCACCTCCAGCACGCAGTTGGTCAGGCAATCCCCATCGAGGCCTGTTACAGATGTGACTAATGGGACTAATGTGACCATAGTGATTCTTCTTCCAAATACCAACCTCAGGGCATAACAACCGCGTCACGAGTTGAACAGCCCCCAACGCACCGACCGCCGCGCATCCACCCCGACTGGGCGCTGCATCGTGCCGACTGGGCGTTCCGTACGGCCGACTGGGCGCCTCCTCGCGGCGACTGGGCGCTTCATAAAGCCGACTGGGCATGCCCACATTTCGGATCGTCGCAGTTCTTAACCTGTCGGTCGCTCACGACGCTTCCTATCGTTCGACGCACCACCGCGGCCCGTCCGCCGCACGGCATCACGCAGATCGACGACTCACCGACATCAGAACTGCACCGACTTCCACCTTCAGGGGACACCTCATGACAAACACGCTCGACGCCGCTCCGGAGACCCAGATCTCGCGCCTCACGGTGCCCGAGATCGACGACTTGCCCGACGATCTTCAACGCCAGATCCGTTCCATCGAACGTCAATTGGGCTACATCCCCAACTGGGTGCGCGCTTTCGCGCTCGGTGGCGCACATGCCGCGCGGTTCAACGAGTACATCCTCGGGCTGCTCGACCCCAACGCCGGCCTGCTCCCCTACGCCGATCGTGAACTGATCGCGACCGTCAGTTCCGCCGAAAACGGTTGCTCCTATTGCCGTCTCAACCACGCCGTCAGCCTCGGCGACGCACTCGGCGACAAGAAGCTCGGAACCCGAATCGCCGTCGACTACCGCGAGGTCCGTGAACTCACCGCGCGTCAGCGCACGCTCGCCGACTTCGCGGCCACACTCTCGGTCCGCCCCGGCGAGGTCTCCGACGACGACCTCGACGCCCTGCGCGACCTCGGACTCGACGACGCTGCAATCTACGAGGCGATCCAGGTCGTCGCAGCTTTTGCCGCAGCGAACCGGTTCAGCATCGCGCTGCAGGTACGCCCCGACGACCAGTTCTTCGACTGACACCTCCCCCCAGCACCCCGACAACAAAACCCCACAGCCGAAACTCCACCGCCACAACTCCACAGGGGAAACGCCATGACAGAGACAATAATTCAACCCACCACCACCGAATGGGTGATCCCGGAGGACACCCTCGAACGCTTCCGCGAGCGCGCCGTCACCCACGATCGCGACAACACCTTCTTCGCCGACGACCTCGCCGACCTCTCCGAACTCGGCTACCTGCGCGCCACGCTGCCCGTCGAACGCGGCGGCCTCGGCCTGACGCTGCACCAGCTCAACGCCGAGCAGCGTCGCCTTGCCACGTTCGCGCCGGCCACCGCGCTCGGGATCAACATGCACCTGTACTGGGTCGGTCCGATCACCGATCAACTCGCACAGGGTAATTCGGATGTCTCATGGCTCGCCGACGAAGTCGCCACGGGCAAGGTGATCGCCGCCGGGCACGGCGAACCAGGCAACGACCTCGTCATCGACGATTCGACGACCATCGCGACGCCGGTCGAGGGTGGCTACCGCATCACCGGTCGAAAGATCTTCACCTCGCTGTCACCGGCATGGGATTGGCTCGGCGTGCACGCCCGCGACAACTCCGACCCCGAACACCCAAAGATCGTGCACACCTTCAGTCCTCGCGGAGAAGAAGGCGTCACCACCGTCGAGACCTGGGACACCCTGAGCGTGCGGGCAACAGCAAGCCACGACACGCTGCTCGACAACGTCTTCGTTCCACACGAA
This sequence comes from Gordonia sp. 852002-51296_SCH5728562-b, assembly GCF_001665475.1. NCBI lineage: Bacteria > Bacillati > Actinomycetota > Actinomycetes > Mycobacteriales > Gordoniaceae > Gordonia > Gordonia sp. 852002-51296_SCH5728562-b. The sequence continues at coordinate 14,242 of NZ_LZMI01000061.1, forward strand.
CGCACCGTCGGCGTCGTCGAACTCGGCGAGCAACCCACCGGATACGTCGCGGGCATCTTCCCGTGGGTGCTTCCAGCGCTCGGCAACATCTACGTCGGAATCGCCCGCCGCGCACTCGATCTCGCCATCGCCTCGGCGACGTCGCGCAGCGCGCTCAGCCTCGACGGGGAGACCGTCGCACACAAGCCGTTCACGCAGTATCACGTCGCGGAGGCCGAGCTGGCACTCGAAGCCGTGACCGGCGCCTTGGACGATCTCACCAAGTCGCTCACCGCCGGTGAAGATCTCGGCGACCGCGCCCTTCTGCGCCTGTTCGCCGCGAAGGAGAACAGCACCCGGGTCGCCCGGCAGGTCACCGATCTTGCACTCGAGATCGCGGGAGCCGGTGCGCTGCATCGTCGTAACGAGTTGGAGCGGCTCTACCGCGACGTACGCGCGGGCAGCTTCCACCCACCGAACTCCGACGCGGTGCGCGCCTTCGTCGGGGCGTTCGCGCTCGGGCTTGCCTGAAACCTCTTGGCTTGCGCGGTGGTTCTAGCCGAACCACCGCGCGAGCACCCGCGCGACGCCGTCCTCGTTGTTGCCGACCGTCACTTCGTCGGCGGCGGCGATCGCAGCCGGATGCGCGTGTCCCATCGCAACTCCGTGCCCGGCCCAGGTGAGCATCTCGACGTCGTTCGGCATGTCACCGAACGCGACGGTGCGCTCGCCGGAAAGTCCTGCAAGATCGATGAGTTTGTCCAGACCCGACGCCTTGTGCGTGTCGGGCACCGAGAGCTCGATCAATCCGTTGTCGGTGGAGAAGGTGACCTGCGCAATGCCGTCGACCTCCGGCAGAAGCCGCCGAGCCATCTCACCGCTGGCCAGATCAGGCTGTCGCACAAGAAGTTTCACCACCGGCTCCGCGTAGACCTCGTCATCGCCGACCTCGATGTGATCGGGGTTCAGCCAGGCGTGCCGGTAGCCGGCCGTCGCCACGAACGGCGGTGTGGCAGCGTCGAATTCCGACGAGCCGACTCGCTCTCCGGCAACCCCGGCGTCGGGTAGACACCGCGCGATCACCTCGCGGAGCACCGCGAGCCGATCCGTCTGCAGCAGCGACGAGTACACGATCTTGTCGTTCGCGACGTCGTAGATGATCGCGCCGTTGGCGCACACCGCATATCGCACGTTGACCGCGGAACCCGGGAATTGGTCGGTGATCTCGGCGATCCAGCGCGGTGGCCTGCCCGTCGCCAGGACGAACTCGGTGCCGGCATCACACGCTGCCCCGAGTACGCCGATCGTGAAGGGCGACACGGTGTTCTGGTCGTCGATCAGAGTTCCGTCGACGTCGCTGGCGATCAGTGTCGGCGGGCCGTCGAATCCGACGGTGCTCTCGCCGGTCGACGCCGCGGATGCGTCACTCACCATTGGCCTTTCGCTCGCGGGCTGCGGCCTTGCGCTCGGCCTCGTCTTTCTCGATGACAGCAGCCTCCTCGGGCGTGGGCGCCGAACCCCCGAGTCGGTGGGGCACCCAGAACTCGCCCTCCGGATGCGACCCGTAGTCATCCTGAACACGCAGGAGCTGCTCGTGCATCACATCTCGTAACCGCGATGTCTCCTGCTCCGAATTGCTCTCGGGCGCAACCGTTATCGGACTGCCGTAGCGCACGCGGACCGGAATCCGACTGCGCCCCATGTCACGTGTGCCGCCCTTGGTCCACTGTCGCTGCGCACCCCAGACAATCGTCGGGATCAACGGCACCCCAGCCTCAGCGGCCATGCGCACCGCACCGGTCTTGAAGTCCTTGAGCTCAAAGCTGCGACTGATCGTCGCCTCCGGATACACCGCGACGATCCGACCCTCTCGCAGCGCCGAGACCGCGCCACGATAAGCCTCAACGCCCTGCGATCGATCAACCGGCACAGAGCGCGTGCGGGTGATCAAGAACCGCATGATGGCGATATCCATCATCTCGGACTTGATCATGAACCGCGTTCGACGCCCCGCCTGATACACGCCGTACGCCGCGGGCAGAAAGTCGACGTAGCTCGTGTGGTTGATCACCAGGACAGCACCACCGTCGGCGGGGATGTTGTCGAGACCGTCGAATCGCAGATCCATCTTCTGCCCGCGGACGATCCCGGTGGCAATCAGTTCGAGAGCACGGAACACCGGCTCCCGACGCGACGAGTCGCCGAACTCACCTCTCGACTCAGAACTCACCTGACCAGCCTATCGGGCAGCCTGCCGACCACCCGAAAGCAACCACCCGGGGGCACCTACTCGGGCGACGACTCGTCACGCGCCGCCCTGCGCGCCTCCCTGGCCGCTTGTTCCTCGGCGTCCAGGCGGTTGGCTTCCTCCAACGTCGGCGCCGACCCTCCCAGTCGTGCGGGCACCCAGAACTCGCCCTTGGGGTGCTCACCGTAGGCGTCCTGTAGTTCGAGCAGTTTCTCGCTCATCGACTTGTGCAGCTGCGCGGTCAAGGTCTCGGGATCGCCGACGGGCTCGATCGGCTCGGCCACGCCGACCATGATCTTGTAGCCGGTGCGGCCGAGTTGCTTGAGGAACCCCTTGGTCCAGACGCGCTGCGCTCCCCAGATCACGGTCGGGAGCAGCGGCGCCCCGGCCTCGAGTGCCATCCGTGCGGCACCGTTCTTGAAGTCCTTGAGCTCGAAGCTCCGGCTGATCGTCGCCTCCGGGTACACCCCGACCAGCTCGCCCTGCTTGAGGTACTCGACCGCCTGGTGATAGCTGTCGGCGCCGTTGGCCCGGTCGACCGGGATGTGCTTGAGCGCTCGCATGATCGGCCCCGAGACCTTGTTGTCGAAGACCTCTTTCTTCGCCATGAACCGCACGTATCGCTTGCCCTGGAGATACGCGGGGATGCCCGCGTAGGTGAAGTCCATGTAGCCCGTGTGATTGAGCGCAACCACGCCCGGCCCGGTCTTGGGGACGTTCTCGACGCCGGAGATCTCGAACTTCAAGCCTTCGGCCAGCCACAACAGTCGCGCGGTTGTGATCACAGAGGCGTACACGGGTTCCATGTGTCGAGCTTAGCCAGTGCCGCAACACCCCACAGCGACTCATCTCCACCCGTGCGCACACGCGAGGGAGTGCGCCCCATCACAGCGATCGAGAACGGTACCGAAGCCCCATGACGCGAGTTGCACGCAGTCGATAGATTGGATGGTCGAGAGCTCCACCGCGCGACCCGTAGAACCTCAGCCCCCGCGCGAACACGAAAGGCCCCACGTGCAGATCACCAGCATCGGACACGCCGGTTTCCACCTCCAGACCAACGCAGGCTCGATCCTCTGCGATCCCTGGACCAATCCGACGTACTTCGCGTCGTGGGTGCCCTTCCCCGACAACTCCGAGCTGGACTGGAAAGCGCTCGGCCAGTGCGACTACCTCTACGTCTCACACCTGCACCTCGACCACTTCGACGAGCGCAACCTGCGCGAGAACATCAGCAAGGACGCGACGGTCCTGCTCCCCGACTACCCGGTCCCCGACCTCAAGCGCGAGCTCGAGAAGCTCGGGTTCACCAAGTTCGTCGAGACAACCGACTCGGTCAAGACCACGGTCAGCGGCCCCAAGGGCGACCTCGACATCATGATCGTCGCGTTGCGCGCGCCCGCCGACGGTCCGATCGGCGACTCCGGCCTCGTCGTCTCCGACGGCGAGACAACAGTGTTCAACATGAACGACTCCCGGCCGATCGACCTCGACGTCATCTTCGAGCAGTTCGGCCACATCGACGTCCACATGCTGCAGTACTCGGGCGCCATCTGGTACCCGATGGTCTACGACATCCCGAAGCGCTCCAAGGCCAACTTCGCCGCGCAGAAGCGTCAGCGCGGCATGGACCGCGCCCGCTCGTACATCGAACAGGTCGGGGCTACGTGGGTCATCCCGTCGGCAGGCCCGCCGATGTTCCTCGACGACGACCTGTTCGAACTGAACGACTTCGGGTCCGGGATCGACGACCCATCACAGAACGCACGCCCGGGCGACGTGACGTCGATCTTCCCCGACCAGGAGACCTTCCTCGAGCAGATGGTCATCCACGGCACCGACGACGGCGAGCATCACCGCGGCCTGATGATGGTGTCGGGTTCGACGGCCCGCTTCACCGGTTCGACGCTCGACGAGGTCAGCCACCCGTACGCCCCGCACGACGTGTTCGGCGAGAACAAGCAGGCGTACCTCGAGCGGATGAAGGAGAAGTTCGCACCGGTCATCGCCGCACAGAAGGAAACGTGGGCGGTCGACGACGGTGAATCGCTCCTCGAGCCTCTCCGCGAATTGTTCGAGCCGATCATGGTGCAGTCGGACCTGATCTGCGACGGCATCGGCTACCCGGTCGGCCTGGTCATCACCCCGGACTTCCACAGCAAAGACGGCGCCGACCACCCGCAGGCACAGACCGTCGTCCTCGACTTCCCCAACCGCATCGTGCGCGAGCCGAAAGACGGAGAAGGCAAGTACCGCTACGGTTTTCGCATCGCACCCGAACTGGTGCGCACGGTGCTGCGCGATCAAGAACCCGACTGGGTCAATACCATCTTCTTGTCGACGCGGTTCACCACGTGGCGCATCGGCGGCTACAACGAGTACCTCTACACCTTCTTCAAATGCCTCACCGACGAGCGGATCGCCTACGCCGACGGCTGGTTCTCCGAAGCGCACGACGACTCGGCGTCGATCGTCAAGGACGGCTGGGAGATTCAGCGCCGCTGCCCGCACCTCAAGGCCGACCTCTCCAAGTTCGGTGTGGTCGAGGGCGAGAAGCTCACCTGCAATCTGCACGGCTGGCAGTGGGACCTTCCGTCGGGGCGCTGCCTGACGTCGAAGGGACACGAGTTGCGCTCCAAGCACATTGACGCGCCGTGACAGTCCTCAGCGTGACAACCCAACCGTGACAAGCGAACCGTGACAACAGAACTGTGACAATCGAACCGGGCCAGCGCACGTACGCCGGACGTCCTGTCGCCGACCGGCTGGCAGAGAGGCGTCGACGCTTTTTCGACGCGGCACTGGGCGAATTCGCCTCCGTCGGCTACGCCAAGTCGTCGGTGACGTCGATCTGCCGAGAAGCGGGTCTGTCGCGTCGACAGTTCTACGAGCTGTTCTCCGACCGCGAGGAACTCCTCGTCGCGCTCTACGACGAGATCCAGGGTGCCGCCCGAGATGCCGTCGCAACGGCGTTGTCGGAGAGCACTTCTCGTGACACGCACGTCTTGGCAACCGCTGCGATGCGCGCCTACATGAGCTCTGTGGGCACCGATCCCCGGCGTGCCGAGGTGTCATTCGCACAGATCGTCGGAGTCAGTCCGCGCGTCGAACAGCACAGACTCGACGGACGCGACGAGTGGGTGTCGTACTTCGTTGCCGCGATGTCGGCCTTCGCGGGAAGGCCCACCGACTCACGCACTGATCAGCTCGGAATCGCCTTCGTCGGCGCACTCACCGCGATCGTGCACCGCTGGAGCCTCTCCCCCGATCCCGAGTCGATCGACGACGTCGTCGAACTCCTCGCCGACGTCCTCCTGGCGTTCGCTGAGATCTGACCCCTCTGACGTTCCGACCAGCCTGTCGAGACCTGACCAACTCCGCGCCGATCTTGTGTGCCACACCACACTGGAGTAGCTTCTCCCCACAGTGAGACGTTGGTGTCTCACTCATTGGCAGCGAGGAGTCATGCAGGTGAGTCGGGGAACAGGTCACGCAGTCATGCGCGTGTGGACGGTCGGGGTTGCGGCACTGATGGCGCTCGGAATGATTGCGGGAGCGTTGATCTCCGGCGCGGGGCAGGCGTCGGCGGTGCCGGTCGCGCCGGCGCTCCCCTTCCCCGTTCCGCCGGCGATCCCCGAGTTCGACAAGAGTTTCTACTCGCCACCCGCGCAGACCGTGGCCACCAAGCATCCCGGTGAACTCATCGCGGCTCGACGGGTCAACCTGGCCGCGCTCTCGATCTTTCCGTTGAACGTCGACAGTTGGCAGTACTCCTTCCGCTCGACCAACACTCGCGGCGAGCCGATCGCCTCCGTCGCCACTGTGCTCAAACCCCGCGGCAAAGCGAAACCCGGTCCGTCCAAGCTGGTCTCGTGGCAGTCGGCCGAGGATTCGACGGCGCAGTACTGCGCGCCGTCGTATGCACTGCAGCAGGCCTCGATTCCGGGAACCCTGACCGGCTCGGTCGATTCCACATTCGAACTGCTCCAGATCACGTCGCTCGTCGCGGCCGGCTACTCGGTGGTGATCCCCGACCATCAGGGACCCGATTCCGCTTTCGCCGCAGGCCCTCTCGCCGGGCGTATCACCCTTGATGCGATTCGGGGTGCACGGAACTTCACGCCGTTGGGCCTCAAGCGCGACCTGCGAGTTGGTCTGATGGGTTACTCCGGTGGTGCCATCGCGACCGGCTGGGCGTCGGAGCTTCACGAGTCCTATGCTCCCGAGCTGCCGATCGTCGGGGCAGCCGAAGGTGGTGTGCCCGCGAACATCCGCGCGCTCGTCGACCTCGCCAACAACAACGCGGCGTCCGGCCTCATCCTCGCCGGGGTGATCGGTGTCAGTCGCGAGTACCCAGAGCTCGCGGCTTTCCTACGCGCACATACCAACCCGCTGGGCAAGGCGCTCATCGAGGGCAAGAATCCGCTGTGCCTCTCCTACCAGGCGGCGCTCGCCCCGTTCCTCAACATCAAGGGACTGATCGACGTCCCCGGTGACCCACTGGACTACCCGGCACCACGAAAAGTGCTGAACGAGTTGAAGATGGGGCGCAACACTCCGACCTTCCCGATGTTCATCTACCAATCGAATCCCGACTGGATAGCCCCGGTCGGTCCGGTCAACACCCTCGTGAAGACCTACTGCGCAACGCCGGGAGCCGACATACAGTACACGCGCGACCACTTCAGCGAGCACATCACGCTGGCCGTCGAGGGCTTCGCTCCTGCAGTCGTCTGGATGGCAGATCGCCTGGACGGCAAGCCCGTTCGACGCGGATGTTCTACGAGCGACCAGGGAACGATGGCACTCAACCCCGACACCTGGCCCGCTTTCGTCAACCTCGTCGGCAACAACCTCGCGGCGCTCGTGGGGCAGCAACTCGGCCGAAACCCGGTGCACCCCTGACCGTCAGCAGCGCGGCGCCGGCCGACCGGCGAACCTGTCGTTGAGGTAGGCCAACGCGTCGCCGGTCCACGGCGCGAGCGCCTCGGCGTGGTCGAGTCCCTGGTACACATGGATCGACGTGGAAAGTCCACGCGCACAGTAGCTTCTGCTCAGCCCGACCACATCGGCGGTGAGCATCACCCCGTCACCTCGACCGTCCTTGTCTCCGACGCCGAGCATCATCGGTGTTCGAGGTGTGCCGAGGGAACCCATCACGTTCGCCTTGATCGCTGCGGGGATACCCGGAACGTCGAGGAGCGAAGGATACTGCGGGAGCAGCAACGACGAATCGGTCAGATTCGGGTACTTGCCGAGGAAGTTGTTGATGCACTCACCACGAATGTCGCCGAGAACCTGAACACCCTTGGGCGACAGGTACTTATCGATACCGATGCCGTACGTCTCGTCGTAGACGCTCATGAGTGCGGGGATCACCGCCGACCACCGCGTGGTCCCGTTCACATAGGCGAGGTTGTGTGCCGGGTTGACCAGCACGCCGCCGGCCGTCGCACCGACCAGGTTCAACTCAGGTGCATACGACGGCGCCAACTCGGCACCGAATCCTGTCGGGATGGACCCGCCCGAGTATCCGTAGAGGCCGACCGGCGTCGAGGCGGGGGCGCGCAGAAACCGTTGTGCCGCACGGATTCCGTCGAGCGCGGCGTGCGCCGATTCCTTGCCGATGGTCCACCGCATGTTGGGACCCTCGTAGTCGGGGACCACCACCGTGTAGCCGGCTGAGACCATCGACGCGATCATCGTGACATCGACCGCACTCGACGACGACTTGCCACCGCGCAGCGTGTACGACGGGTCGCACTGACTGCCGAGCGCGTCGTAGAACTCGTGATACGAGATCATGCGCCGCGGCGTGCCCGGCCTGCTGCCTGGCGGCGAGATGATCGTGGTGACCGTCGACGACGGCGCCCGAAGGCGTCGTTGGTCCGGTACAGCAGTTGCGTGCCCGTCGCGGGCAGGCTGGTGCCGTTCGTGCCGAGCGTCACGACACGAGACGAGATCACCGCACCGGGCCGCAGCCCACCGATCGGCACGCTCGGGGTGTAGAACGGATCGTTCGCAGGCGTAACCGTTGGCGCCGCAGCGGGACTCGCGGCCTGCCCGGTCGACGACTGGGGTGCCGCCGGGGGTGCCGCCGACGCCGAGCCCGCCGAACCCCCCGAGTACCCCAGCAGCGACAAGGACAACACAAGCGCGACGACGACCGCTCGTACGAACACCGACCGTCGACTCACATCTACTCTGCGCACCCGCTCAAACTAGAACAGCGCCACCATCCGCGCAGCGCGATCCACCAAGCCGTCAATCAGACGACGCCCCCGCGGGTCACCTCGAGTGCGCGCTGCTCGATATCGGCGTCGGTGGCCGCGCTCAGGTCGATCGCAGCCACGCCCATAATGCGGTCATAGACTGATTTGTCGTGTTCTGACAACCACTTCGAGAACTGCTCCGCGACGTCGGCCTTGCCCTTCCCGTGGCCGAGGAGAACGAACGAGCGGTCCTTCAGATCGAGCTTGATCGATCCGGACAGTTCCTTGAAGAACGCGTCGAGCTCCTTCTCGTCGTCGCGGCCGGTTGCGCGTTCGACGGTCCGCAGGTGACGCGCGACGGACTGCTTGTCGCGCACCTTCTCGGCGTCGTCGGTGACCTTCACCTCGTCGAGGTCGTAGGACAGAATCCGTGCCCCCTTGGCGTCGACGGTGACCACGGCGAGATCGCCCTCACCTTGGTCTTCGGGCTTGGCAGCCAGCAGGTGGCGAGCGAGCTCGATGTCCTCGATCGACACCCGTCCGTCGTGCGGTCGGTGGAAGACCTCGCGATGCCCGTTGAGCGATACCGACAGGCGGTCGCCGTGCTCCTGCTCGACCTCGTCTGCGACGTCTTCCCACATGTTGATGAACTGCGTCCATTCGATGTCGCGCGGAGCGGGATGTCCGAGGATGGCGTCGCGTGTCTTGCGGTTGTGAGCGTTCACGTGTGTCAGTTCTCCTGTGCCGCACCGGATGCGGCTGGTTGTTGGGATTCCTTTGTAGCCGACGTATCGGTCGTCGCCGGTTCTGCCGACTTCGCGGGCGCCTCGGCAAGCTCGTCGGCAGGCGCCTGAGACGCCGCGCCCTTCTTCACCGACAGGGTGAGCCTCGGCTCGCCCGCATCGACGACGACGGTGTCGCCCGGCTCGACCGCACCCTTGAGCACGAGGTTCGACAGCTCGTTGTCGAGCTGCTTCTGAATCAGCCTGCGCAGTGGGCGCGCACCGAACTCCGGCTGGTAACCCTCTTCGGCGAGTTGATCTTTCGCCGCGTCGGTCACGTCGAGTCCGATGCTCTGCGACTTGAGCATGCGTCGCGTCCCGTCGAGGGTCAGGTCGACGATCTGACGCAGCTGCGTCTTGTCGAGTCGATCGAAAACGACGGTCTCGTCGATGCGGTTGAGGAACTCCGGACGGAATCGTTGCCGCAGCAGATCCATCACATCGGGAACCACCTTCTCCACATCGCCATCAGGCGCGTTGAGGATGAGGTCCGATCCGATGTTGCTCGTCATGATCACCAGCGTGTTCTTGAAATCGACTGTGCGACCCTGACCGTCGGTCACCCGACCGTCGTCGAGCAACTGCAGCAGCACGTTGAACACGTCGGGGTGCGCCTTCTCGATCTCGTCGAACAGGATCACCGAGTACGGCTGACGGCGAACCTTGTCGGTGAGCTGCCCGGCGTCGTCGTATCCGACATATCCGGGAGGTGCACCGACGAGTCGGGCGACGTTGTGCTTCTCCTGGAACTCGCTCATGTCGAAGCGGATCATGCGAGCCTCGTCGCCGAAGACCGCTGCGGCAAGGGCTTTCGCGAGTTCCGTCTTGCCGACGCCGGTCGGTCCGAGGAAGAGGAACGATCCGATCGGCCGGTTGGGGTCGGAGAGTCCCGCTCGTGCCCGACGCACTGCCTCGGCCACCGCGGTCACGGCCTTGTCCTGGCCGATCACCCTGTCGTGCAGCGTGTTCTCGAGACCGAGCAACTTCTCGCGTTCCTCGGTGGTCAACTCCGACACCGGGATTCCCGTCTGCCTCGACACCACCTCGGCGATATCCATGACGGTCACCTCAGGTGTCGGCGACAGACCTGCGGCACCGGCACTCGCGCGCTTCTCGTCGATCTCGGTCTTGAGTTGATTCGCGCGCTCGTAGTCCTCGTTGGCGACGGCCGATTCCTTCTCACGTTCGAGACGGGCGACCTCCTCGTCGAACTCCCGTGTCTCGGGGTCGGGAGTCTTGGTACGCAACCGAACTCGCGCACCCGCCTGGTCGATCACGTCGATGGCCTTGTCCGGCATGAACCTGTCGGTGACGTAGCGGTCGGTCAATTCGGCTGCGGCGACGAGAGATTCCTTCGTGTACCGCACCTGGTGATGTTCTTCGTAAACGTCGGCGAGGCCTTCGAGGATCTGGATCGTGTCGTCGACGGAGGGTTCGGAGATCATCACCGGCTGGAAGCGACGTTCGAGTGCGGCATCCTTCTCGATGTACTTGCGGTATTCGTCGATCGTCGTTGCCCCGATGGTGTGTAACTCACCTCGGGCGAGCGCGGGCTTGAGCATGTTGCCCGCATCCATCGATCCCTCGCCGCCCGATCCGGCACCGACGATGGTGTGCAACTCGTCGATGAACAGGATGAGCTCATCGGAGTGCTCGCGCACCTCGTCGAGCACCTTGGTGAGCCGCTCCTCGAACTCGCCGCGATACTTTGCGCCCGCGACCATCGAACTCATGTCGAGCGCGATCACGCGTCGCCCGGCGAGCGTCGACGGCACGTCGCCGTTGACGATGCGTTGCGCCAGACCTTCGACGATCGCCGTCTTTCCGACGCCGGGGTCGCCGATCAGCACCGGATTGTTCTTACGACGCCGCGAGAGGATCTCGATGGTCTCCTCGATCTCGTCGTTGCGACCCACCACGGGATCGACGTTGCCCTCCCTGGCCTGTTCGGTCAGATCGCGCCCGTACTCGTCGAGCGTCGGGGTGTCCGACTGCGCTGCGGGCTTGGCCTCCGCCTTGCGCCCCTCGTCGATTCCCGCCCCGCCCTTCAACACTCGCGCGGCCGGGATGTCGGACGGCAACATCGCGATGCCGAGGAGTACGTGCTCGGGCCCCACGTATCCGACGTTCGCACGCGCCGCCTGCTGTTGTGCGTTGCGCAGCGCCTGCCGGGCCGCCGGACTCAGACCGGGGTTCTCGTCGCTGGTCCCCCGCCGTCGACCGACGAGATCGCCTGCATCTGTGAGGCAACGGTTTCCGGGTCGAGGCCGGTCTGCTCGATGATCGAACGCGACGGCTCGACCTGCGTGGCACCGTACAGGAGATGCTCGGGTGTGATCTCGGAGTTCCCCCACTCTACGGCTGCCTGCGCGGCCGCCGAGACCAGTCGCTTGGTGTCGTCACTGAACAATCGGTTGACGTCGACGCGCTGCACCTGCGGACGGGTGCCGCTGCTGCCGAAGAACCTGTTGAAGATGTCGCCGAAGGCGTCGTTGCTGCTGAAAGGGTCGCTACCAAACCATGACTCGGACAAAGCTTCCTCACTTCGCTCGGGCGCGACGCCACTGAGTCCGAATTCGGGTGGGCACGAATTCAGGTGGGCACGCGCAGTTTTCGGGTAGTCATGCGGAAGTGTCGGCAGCAGCGGCGCGGCCGGTGCCGAAACAACCAAACTCCCGGGACGTCGCTAGTCCGTCCCGGTCACGCGAAGAGGAACCTCTGTTCCGATGTTAGCCGCTATGTCGAAGCTTCGCCACGAGATCTGCAATGCGCCCGACCCCGCGGCATCTCGATCGGGTCTCGACGCTCAGACGTCGGCGAGAGCTCGACGCACCGCCGATTGCCAGCCCGCGGCTTCACGGCGTCTGCGCTGCGGATCCATCGACGGCGTCCACGAGGCCGCGACGTGCCGGTTCTCCCGCAGCGAATCGAGATCGTCCCAGTAGCCGACGGCCAGTCCCGCGGCGTATGCCGCCCCCAGTGACACTGTCTCGGAGACGAAGGGCCTGATGACGGGGACGTCGAGGACGTCGGCGACGTGCTGCATGAGCAGGTTGTTCGCCGTCATCCCGCCGTCGACAGCCAGCCGCTGCAGTTGAATACCGGCGACGTCGCGCATCGCTTCGACGACGTCGGCTGTCTGCCACGCGGTTGCCTCGAGCACCGCGCGGGCAAGATGACCTTTTGTGACATACGACGTCAGCCCGGTCACGATCCCGCGGGCTTCCGAATTCCAGTGCGGCGCATAGAGTCCGGAGAAGGCAGGGACCACGTAGCAGCCTCCGTTGTCGTCGACGGTCCGTGCGAGAGTCTCGATCTCCGGCGCGGTGTCGATCAGGCCGAGTTGATCCCGACACCAGCTCACCAGCGAACCCGTCATCGCGATCGGACCCTCGAGTGCGTACACCGGGGCCTCACCCGGCAGGCTGTAGGCGATGGTCGGCACGAGACCACGCGCCGACGGAACGATCGACGTTCCCACGTTCATCAGCACGAAAGCGCCTGTGCCATAGGTACATTTGACGTCGCCGGGAGTGAAGCAGGTCTGGCCGAACAGCGCCGACTGCTGATCGCCGAGCGCACTCGCGATCGGCACACCCGGCAGCACGCGAGCACACTTGGCGTACACCTCACTACTGCCGACAACCCTCGGCATCATCGCCTCCGGGATGTCGAGTAGACGAAGCATCCGTGAACTCCAGTCGCGTCGTCGAAGATCGAGCAACAGGGTGCGACTGGCGTTGGTGACGTCGGTGATGTGGATGCCGCCCTTGGGGCCACCGGTCAGGTTCCAGATGAGCCAGGTCTCCAGCGTCCCGAACAAGACCTCGCCGTGCTGGGCCGACGCTTCAGCGCCACCGATGTTGTCGAGCAGCCAGCGCAGACGCGGCGCGGCGAAGTAGGTCGCCGGGTCGAGTCCTGTCACGTCGCGGATCTCGCTGGCGTGCTCGCCGAGTTGGTCGACCATCGGCCCGGTGCGCGTGTCCTGCCAGGTGATCGCGGGGGCGAGGGGGCGTCCGGTGCGTCGATCCCAGATGACCGTCGTCTCGCGCTGGTTGGCAACACCGAGCGCGACGACGTCCGACGGCGTCCGGCCGGCGAGAGCGAGTGCCTTGGGTACGACCTTCTGCACGTTGACCCACAGCTCGTGCGCGTTCTGTTCCACCCAACCCGGCCGCGGGAACGTCTGTTTCTGCTCGAGTTGGGCGATCGACACCATGCGGCCGTGCCTATCGAAGAGCATGCAGCGTGACGACGTCGTCCCGACATCGATCGCCGCGACGACCGAGCCGTCGGTGGCCTTCGCGCTCACCGCGCAGCACCCAACTCCCGGTCGATCGACGTCGCAGCCTGTCGCATCTGATCGATCACGACGTTGCGCGGCAGCGTGCCCGACCGAAAGATCGTCGACGGTGGTCCGACCACGACGAGCGCGCCGATCTCACCGGGCCTGCGCCCGTGCACGGGAATGGCCGTCGCAGCACTGCCGCGTTCGTACTCGCCATGTTCGGTGGCCAATCCGGTTTGACGCACGGTGGCGATCTCGGCTGCGAGATCGGTGCGCGAGACAACCGTGTCCGAGGTGAACCTGTCCAGAATCATGTTGCGCAACAATCGATCCCGATTCTGCGAGTAGGCGAGGAGCAACTTCCCGCCTGCCGACGCATGTAGCGGCACGCGCTCGCCGACGCGCATCCGCTGGGGCGAGTCGTCGGGCCTGAAGACGTGATGCACCACAACTGCGGCGTCGGTGTCGAGCACCTCGAGCCAGACCTGCATGTCGAGCATTGCCGCCAGGGTGTCGCACCACCCCATCGCCGCCGACCGCAACACGTTGCCGTCGAGATTCGACGGCGCGCCGTTGTGGTGCGCACCGGTGAGGTAGGAGCCGTCCTCGTCCTGATCGACGTAGCCGATGTCGAGGAGGGTGCTGAGGATGCCGTGCACGGTTGCCTTCGGTAAGCCCAGCTCAGTCGCGATTTCTCGTAACGACAACGACCGCGGACTGCGCTCGAGCAGGTCGAGCGCGGCGGCGGCGCGCTGGATCGACTGGATTGGTCCCGGCACCTTGCCTCCTCCCTCGGATCCCACTGGTCCTATGAGCCTTGTGAACGTGTGTCGATGCTCGACTTTACGGCCGTCTACAGCCCCCGCGATCGAGAATGGCCGACCTTCGTTCGACATTGTCGAACGGCAATCATTGATCTGGGTCACACCGTCGGCCTAGTTTTTGTTCCATCCGGCAGGTACCGACGACACCATCAGGACATCGAGCCGGTCACAAAGGAGTGAAACCATGACGAAGAAAATCCCGCTGGTGGGTGAACTCTCTGCCGAATGTCTGGGCACGATGATCCTCATCCTGTTCGGCTGCGGCGTGGTCGCCCAGGTCGTCTGCGGAGGCTTTCCCAAGGCGCTCGGTGCGGGCGACCACAACTCGATCGCGTTTGCGTGGGGCTTCGGCGTCACGCTCGCCGTCTACGTCGCGGGTCGTCTCAGCGGCGCTCACCTCAATCCCGCTGTCACCATCGCCCTGGCCGCGTTCAAGGGCTTCGACCGCCGCAAGGTCTTGCCGTTCATCGCCGCGCAGATGGTCGGCGCGTTCATCGGAGCGCTGATCGTCCGCTACACCTACGCCGATCAGATCAGGGCAATCGACCCCGACCACACCAAGGCGACCCAGGGCATCTTCTCGACGTCCCCGGGCAGCGGCATCTCCCTGACCACCGCATTCATCGACCAGATCGTCGGCACCGCGATCCTCGTCGCCGTGATCTTTGCCCTCACCTGCGTGGTGAACAATCCTCCGCTGGGCAACACGGCGCCGCTCATCATCGGCATCCTCGTCGTCGCGATCGGCATGGCATGGGGCACCAACGCCGGTTACGCCATCAACCCCGCGCGTGACTTCGGTCCGCGACTTGCCTCATTGATCACCGGCTACGGCGACGCGATGTACTCCGCGAACGGTCCGGAACTCTACTTCTGGATACCGATCGTCGCGCCTATCATCGGTGGGCTCATCGGTGGCGCGATCTTCGTCTTCGGCATCGAGCGCTTCCTGCCGACCGAGGGCGACGACAGCCAGGAGATCGGTGTTTCCGAACCCACTGAACCCGAGCACGTCAGCGCGCGACACTGAACACACTCATCACCCCGATCCCAGACTTCATCGAGAACGAGAGACATACCCATGCCAGATTTCGTCGGTTCCGTCGACCAGGGAACCACCAGCACCCGATTCATGATCTTCGACCACGCAGGTAACGAGGTCGCCCGCCATCAACTCGAACACGAGCAGATCCTTCCCCGCGCCGGCTGGGTCGAGCACAACCCGGTCGAGATCTGGGAGCGGACATCTGCCGTCATCCAGACAGCGCTCGGCAAAGCAGGACTGACGGCCAGCGACCTGGCCGCCCTCGGTATCACCAACCAGCGTGAGACCACCGTCGTCTGGGACCGTCGAACGGGACGTCCGTACTACAACGCGATCGTGTGGCAGGACACCCGCACCGACAAGATCGCCAGCGCCCTGGAACGAAACGGCCACGGCGACACCATCCGACACAAAGCGGGACTGCCGCCCGCCACCTACTTCGCCGGCGGCAAGATCCAGTGGATCCTCGAGAACGTGCCGGGCGTCCGTGAGGCGGCAGAAAGCGGCGACGCCATCTTCGGCACCACCGACACCTGGCTCACCTGGCATCTCACCGGCGGCTATCGCGGCGGCGAACACGTCACCGACGTGACCAACGCGAGCCGCACCATGCTGATGAACCTCGAGAGCCTCGACTGGGACGACGAACTGTTGGCCCTGTTCAACATTCCGCGCGCGATGCTTCCCGACATCCTGCCGTCGTCGAGCCCCAAGGCTTTCGGTGTCACAGAGTCGACCGGACCGCTTGCGGGTGAGGTTCCTATCACCGGTGTGCTCGGCGACCAGCAGGCAGCGACCGTCGGCCAGGTCTGCTTCGCGCCCGGCGAGGCCAAGAACACCTACGGCACAGGCAACTTCATGTTGCTCAACACCGGTAACGACATCGTGCGCAGCAAGTCAGGTCTGCTGACCACCGTCGCGTACCAGCTCGGCGACGACAAGCCCGTCTACGCACTCGAGGGCTCGATCGCGGTGACCGGCTCCGCCGTCCAGTGGCTGCGCGATCAGCTCGGAATCATCAGCGGCGCATCACAATCCGAAGCGCTGGCCCGTCAGGTCGACGACAACGGCGGCGTCTACTTCGTGCCCGCATTCTCCGGCCTGTTCGCTCCGTACTGGCGGTCGGATGCGCGCGGCGCGATCGTCGGACTCTCGCGGTTCAACACCAACGCGCACCTCGCGCGTGCCACCCTGGAGTCGATCTGCTATCAGACGCGCGACGTCACCGAGGCGATGACCGCCGATTCCGGTGTGACGCTTGATGTTCTGAAGGTCGACGGCGGCGTCACCGCCAACGAACTGTGTATGCAGATCCAGGCCGATGTGCTCGGCGTCCCGGTCAGCCGACCGGTCGTGGCCGAGACCACCGCACTCGGCGCAGCGTACGCGGCGGGGCTGGCCGTCGGAGTCTGGAAGAACACCGACGAACTGCGCGAGAACTGGAACGAAGCCCGCCGGTGGGAGCCGGAGTGGGACAAGAACCAGCGCGAAGCCGGTTACAAACAGTGGCGCAAGGCCGTTGAGCGCACGCTCGACTGGGTCGATGTGGACTGACGATGTCACCGTTGCCGGGCTGCCATTCACCCGCCACGTCGCGCATGGTGCGTCGTGTCGCGGTGGATGAGCAGTCGGGCGAGGTTCTCGTCGAGCACGATGTCCGTGATCAGTCCCGCTGCGAAAGCACCTTCTGTCGCAGCGGCTTTCGACTCTCCCGACACCACACATATACGACGGGGGACGGCCCGGATCACATCGAGGTCCGGGCCGGAGGATCGCTTGTTCAACTCGATTCCCTCGTCGCTGCCGTCGTGACGGTAGAACACCGTCGCGACGTCGCCGACGACTCGCTCGGAGCGCAGCGACGCGAAGTCGGCGGGCTCGAGGTAGCCACCGGCGTAGACGTGGCTGGGGACGTCGGCGTCGGGGGCGCCGAGTCCGAAGAGCGCCACGTTCATCATCTGCTGGACGTCGAGGACTCGCTTGGTACTCCGCTCATGCCACAGTGCGACCTTGGTGTTCGGGTCGTCGAAGAACGCGGGCACCGGAAACTGTTCCACGCGAGCCGAATACGCCGTGGCGAACCGGCGGAGGATCTCGCTGGCGTAGTCGATTCCCGAACTCGTCGGGTTGCCCGCGCCGTTGAGTTGCACGATCTGCGTGTTCCACAGTTCCTTGGGCACAACGTGTCTGCTGACGACGCTGATCGTCGCACCCCAGGCCACGCCGAGCGTCGTATTGGCCTCCAGCGCCCTGCCCAGCGAACGCGCGGCTTCTTGGCCGACGCGCTCGAGTCTGTCGGCGTCGGACATCTGCGCGGTCGTCGGGACGACCGATGCGTTGACACCGAAGCGTCGGCCGAACTCGTCAGCAACCTCGCCGGTTCTACCCGCCGGCGCGTGGATCGTGATGTCGACGAGGCCGGTGGCGCGGGCGAAGCTCAGCAGTCGCGACACCGACGAGCGGCTCATGCCCATCTCGCGACCGATGGCGGCCATGTCGAGGTCTTGCATGTAGTACAGATGCGCCGCACGCACCGCGAGTGCAGTGCGCTTCGGATCGTCGGCCGCGACTCGTTCCACCCCACACGTTCTACCAGCAAAACCCACCCGTGCACATATGTTCAGAAGTATTGCTCTTATGTGCAGTGACCATCAGGATGGAATCATGACCGAAAACACCACCTCGACCGCACCGCTCCGGCCAGGCGTCGCGACGCTCACCGAGCGCCCGTCGGCACAGGTCCTCATCATCGGTGGCGGCATCAACGGCATCTCCACCTTCCGCGACCTCGCACTGCAGGGCATCGACGTCGTGCTCGTCGAGCGCGACGACTGGGTCAGCGGCGCGTCGTCGGCGTCGAGCCACATGATCCACGGCGGCATCCGTTACCTGGAGAACGGCGAGTTCCGACTCGTCCGTGAGTCGGTGCACGAGCGCAACGGACTCCTCGAGATCGCACCCCACTATGTGAAGCCTCTCGAGACCACCGTCCCGATCTTCTCGACGTTCAGCGGAATCCTCAACGCGCCGAGGCGTTTTCTCACCCACAACACCGGCAAACCCAACGAGCGGGGCGCGGCGTTGATCAAGGCCGGACTGGTCATGTACGACGCCTTCTCCGGTGCGGGCAAGCGCCGGGTGCCGCGTCACAAGTTCCGCGCAGGCGACAAGGCCCGCGCCGACATGCCGCGACTGAACTCCGGCATTCGTTACACCGCAACCTATTTCGACGCATCGGTGCACGATCCCGAGCGTCTGGCACTCGACGTCCTCAAGGACGGTCTGGCCACCGGCCCGCACGCCCGTGCGACCAACCACGTCGAAGCCATCGCGATTCGCGACGGCGAGGTGGTGCTCGCCGATCGTGTCAGCGGTGAACAGTTCACCGTGTCTGCCGAGGTCATCGTGAACGCGAGTGGTCCGTGGACCGATCTCACCAACGACGCGCTCGGCGGCGACACCCGATACATGGGCGGCACCAAGGGATCTCACATCGTTCTCGATCACCCCGACCTCGTCGAGGCCACTCGTGGACGCGAGATCTTTTTCGAGCACTCCGACGGTCGTATCGTGCTGATCTACCCGCTCAAGGATCGAGTTCTGGTGGGCACCACCGACATCGACGCCGACCCGAGCAAGCCGACGCGATGCACCGACGACGAGATCGACTACTTCTTCGACCTCATCAGGCACGTGTTCCCCGATATCGCCGTCTCCCGCGACGACATCGTGTACTCGTTCTCCGGCATCCGCCCGCTGCCCCGCCACGACGACACGACGCCGGGCTTCGTCTCGCGCGACTACAACGTCGAACGTACTGAGCTGCCCGGGGTTTCGGTTCCCGTGCTGAGCTTGGTCGGCGGCAAGTGGACCACCTTCCGCGCCCTCGGCGAGCAGTTGTCGGATCGCATCATGGAGCTGCTCGGCGCGGCCCGACAGGTCTCGACCGTCGGCCTGCCCATCGGCGGCGGCCGCGATTACCCGACCACCGACGCGCAACGTCGGGCATGGGTGGCAAGTCGACGCGGCGACGTTCCCGCCGACCGCGCCGACGAGTTGCTCACCCGCTACGGCACCCGCGCCAGCGAGGTCATCGCAGCGATCACCGCCGGCCCCGACGCACCGCTGCCCGCCAGCGGTCTCTCGACGGCGGAGCTGCGCTACATGATCGAGACGGAGCAGGCCGTGCACATCAGCGACATCCTGCTGCGCAGAACAGATCTGGCCTTCGTCGGCGGAGTGACCGCGGCCGTACTCACCGAACTCGGCGACGCGATGGCCGAGATCCTCGGCTGGGACGGCCAGCAGCGCGCCGCCGAAATCGAGGCGGCCGTCGAGAACCTCAACGACGCCCACCGCGTGCAGGTGACCGCCAGCGCGGCGAGCGTCTGACCGCCGGGCGCTGGTGATCTCGACAAGCTCGATCAGCGGTGGAGGCCCCCGCTGGTTGAGCGGGCGTGAGCGCAGCGAACACCCAAGTCGAAACCACACCCGCTGCGGCAAGTGATCTCGACAAGCTCGATCAGCGGAAGTTCAGCTCGATCAGCGGTAGTCCAGCCCGATCAGCGGTGGCGGCTGACCCCCGCTGGTTGAGCGGGCGTGAGCGCAGCGAACACCCGAGTCGAAACCACCCCCGCGCGGCGAGTGATCTCGACAAGCTCGATCAGCGGTAGTTCAGCTCGATCAGCGGTAGTCCAGCTCGATCAGCGGTGGGCCCCCGCTGGTGATCTCGACAAGCTCGATCAGCGGTGGTCCAGCGCCACAGCTCCATCCGCGGCCTGCGTCGTCAGGCCGCGGACTCCGTCGCCTCGACGGCGGACGATGTCGCGACGACGATCGCGCCGCTCACCGCGGCGGCGAACGCGATCAGCGTCGGCACCGCCCAGCCGGGACGTGTGCTGTCGCCGAGCAGCGCAATCCCCAGCGCGCTGGGAACCACCGTTTCGCCGACCACGATCGACGCCGCCGCGGCGCTGACGGCCCCGGTCTGCAGCGCGACGGTGAACAGATAGAACCCGCCGACGCCGCAGATCGCCACCGCGTATGCGGCCGGGTCGGTGAGTATCGCGCCGACGTCGAACGGGTCGACGCCGTCGAGAATCCTGATCGCCACGGCCATCAGACCGAACAGTGCACCGCCGCCGAGTCCCGCGACAACGGCGACTCCCCTCGGAATCACTCTGGTCACGGCAGTGACCGCCACGAAGAGCCCGACACCTACCCCGAGTAGTGCCCAGTGCAGCCAATTGTGGTCGCGGTGCCCCTCTTCGCCAGCGCCGATACCGAGCACAACGAGCGCGATCACCACGACGGCCACCGCGGTCCACTCTCGACGGCTGAGTCGGGCATCGAGGACCACCGTCGCCAACACCGCGGTGACAACCAGATTCGCACTCACGATGGGCTGCGCGAGGAAGAGTGGAGTGAGCCTGTCCGCGACCAGGTTTCCAGCGAAGCCGACCACATCGAGAACCAGTCCGAGCAGAAACGACACCGTGAGCATGGCCGTGATCGTCGAACGCAACGACGGCGCTGCCCCGACCGTGCCGTCCTCGACGCTCTGCGCACCGCGCGCCTGCAGCACCGACGCCGTGCCGTACGCCAACGCCGCGAGGATCGCAGCAACGATGCCGATGACCATGCGGTTCAGTATTCATCATCCGCGTGGAGAGAACGGGACCTCACGGCAACGCGACGGCCCGACGTATCAGCTGCCGTGCCCGTAGCCGGCGGGCAGGTTGACCGATTCCGCTTTCTCGACGGCGGTCACGGCGCCCGACGATGCCAGGATCACACCGCCGACGACCGCGGCCACGAAGGCGACGATCGCGGCAGGCCCCCAGCCCGAGCGGGTGACGTCGCCGAGAAAGATGATGCCAACAGCGCCCGGCAGCACCGTTTGTCCGACGACGAGCGCCGCGGCCGCGCCATTGACCGAACCCGTCTGCAGCGCAACGGTGAACAGATAGAAACCGCCGATGCCACTAATGAGGAGCGCATAGAGCGCGGGGTCGGTGAAAAGCACTCCCGGCTGCAACGGTGAAACACCCGTCAGCACACGGGAAGCCACGGCCATGACCCCGAAGATCGCGCCCGCGATGAGTCCCGCGAAAGCCGCGATTCGACGCTTGAGCACGCGCGCTCCCACGATGCCGATCACGATCAGCAACGGTCCGGCGACGAGCGTCGCCCATCCCATCCAGGCGTCGTAGTCGGAGCCCTCGCGCCCGGCAGATATCGCGAGCAGGATCAGCGAGAGGATGACCACCGCCCCCGAAACCCATTCTCTCCAAGTGAGAGTCACCTTCAGCACGATCGCGGCGAGCACCGCGGTCGCGACCATGCGCGCGGAGATGATGGTCTGCGAGAGGAACAGTGGGATCAGTCGCGCGGACACGATCGTCGCGATGAAACCGACGATGTCAAACGCGAATCCGATGAGGAACGGCACCGTCAGCATCGTCGCAGCGGTCGAGCGCAGCGTCGGATGTGGTGTGGTCGAACGCAATTCGGACCTGTGCTGAGCACGCTGCGCCACCCGCTCCGCGCCGAGCGCCTGCAGGACAGATGCCGCCGCGAACGAGAGCGCACCGATCACCGCGATGATGATTCCCATTGTCATCGCGACACCAGCACACACCGCGACCAGGTCGCCGTCACACCACGCGTCATACCGCGCTACTGAGTCTTGGCGTGGGGCTTGAGTACGTCGGTACCGACGAACCGCGCGAGTTCGTCGGGCAACACAACCGAACCGTCGGCCTGCTGATGGTTCTCCAGGATCGCAACGAGCCACCGCGTGGTCGCGAGCGTTCCGTTCAGCGTCGCGGCGACCTGCGGCTTACCCGACTCATCGCGGTACCGAATAGACAGGCGACGCGCCTGGAACGTCGTGCAATTCGACGTCGAGGTCAGCTCGCGATACGTCTGCTGCGTGGGAACCCATGCCTCACAGTCGAATTTGCGTGCGGCCGACGACCCGAGGTCGCCTCCGGCAACGTCGATGACCCGATACGGGACGTCGATCGCGGCGAGCATCTCCTTCTCCCAGCCGAGCAGTTTCTGATGCTCGGCGGCGGCGTCCTCGGGCTTGCAGTAGACGAAGCCCTCGACCTTGTCGAACTGGTGCACGCGGATGATGCCGCGCGTGTCCTTGCCGTAGCTACCCGCCTCGCGTCGGAAACACGTCGACCATCCGGCGTAGCGCTTCGGGCCGTCGGAGAGGTCGATGATCTCGTCCATGTGGTAGCCGGCGAGCGGCACCTCCGACGTTCCGACGAGGTAGAGATCGTCGTCCTTGTCGAGGTGGTAGACCTCATCGGCGTGTGCGCCGAGGAAGCCGGTTCCGCCCATCACTTCCGGGCGGACCAGCACCGGCGGGATCATCAGCGTGAATCCATTGGCCGTGGCCTTCTGCGCGGCCATCGTGAGCAGTCCGAGCTGCAACATCGCGCCCTGACCGGTCAGGAAGTAGAACCGCGAGCCGGAGACCTTCGCGCCACGCTCCATGTCGATGAGGCCGAGCGACTCACCGAGTTCGAGGTGGTCCTTGGGATTCTCGATCTCCCGCGGCTGACCGACGTGCTCGAGAACGACGTAGTCGTCCTCGCCTCCGGGAGGCGCGCCCTCGACGATGTTGGAGATCGCGCGCTGCGCATTCGACGCGGCCTCGTCTGCCTCGTTCTGCCGCGCGACCGCAGCCTTGACCTGATCGGCGAGCTCTTTGCCCTTGGCCAGCAGCGCTGCCTTCTCGTCGCCGGACGCCTTGCCGACCTGCTTACCGAGCGCCTTCTGCTCGGAGCGCAGCGAGTCGGCTTCGACGATGGCTGATCGACGCGTCGAGTCGGCGTCGAGCAGAACGTCGACGAGGCCGGGGTCTTCTCCGCGGACGCGCTGCGAGGCGCGGACGAGGTCGGGGTCGTCGCGGACGATTTTGAGGTCGATCACGCCTGTCAACGATACTGGAGCGTCCGGCGGGCGGATCGTCGGACGTTGCCGCGCCTACTGCCAGTGCCCGCGATAGTCGGCTCGGCCGAACATCGACGCCGCGTCGTCGGCGCTCGGGGTTCCCGCGAAAGGGTCGGCTCCGGCCTTCACCAATGCCGCGACGACGTCGTCGAATCCCTTGAACACGGCACCCGCAAGGGGCGTCTGGCCCTTGTCGTTGGCGAGGTCGGCGTCGGCGCCGCGCTCGGCGAGAGCGGTCACCGCCTCGACGTTCCCGTGGTAGGCGGCGAGCATCAGCAGCGAGTCACCCGACTGATTGCGCAGGTCAACGGGCACTCCGGCGTCGAGGTAGGCGGCAAGCGATGCGGCGTCGCCCGAGCGGGCCATGTCGAAGAGTCGTCCGGCCAGTTCCTGGACGTCGGCACTCGGTTCGGGGTCGTCTGCGCTCACCCGTCCGAGTCTAAGCACAGGTATCGGCGCACCCGGACGCTCGGAAAGTGCATGATGGATGCCGATGAACGACGATCCCGACAAGGTGTCCGACGACGAGACGCCCGACCCCTCGGCGACCGACCACGTCGAACCGGTCACCGAGCAGCTCGAGCCGGTCACCGAAGAGTTCGAACCCATCGCCGACGAAGCGGGTGTTGAGGCTGGGGCCGGTGAGAGTGACCGACCGGAGGCCGAGCGACCCGTCGCCGACGACGCCGCCACCGCAGAACCCACGCGTCGACGCGGGGTGACTGGAGCGCTCGCCGCGAACCCGATGCGGGTGGTGCTGGCGGCGATCGTGATCGGTGCGATCGTCGCGGGCGGCATCGCGTTTGCGCTCGGCTCGTTCACCGACAACGGGAACGTCGGAAGCACCGACATCGGCGAGAACGAGCGCCTGACACAGAACGCGTTCACTCGGTCGGTCGCGGGCGACTGCCTCGATTGGCCCGACGGGCAGCCCGGCCAGCCGTCGAAGGTGGGGTGCGACCAACCGCATCGCTTCGAGGTTGCCGGTCCGCTCAACACCGCGGTCCTTCCCGGATCGGAATTCGGCGACTCCGCGGCGTGGCCCGGCGCCGAGCGATTCGCCGCGATCCGCGACGAGCAATGCCCGGTCATCGTCGACGACTATCTGCAGGGCAAACTCGATCCCCAGGGGCGCTTCTCCGTCGGCATGATGTTCCCCTCACAAGCGCAGTGGGACAAGGGCGCTCGCGAACTACGCTGCGGACTGCAGCAGACCGGCAAGGGTGGTCAGCCCGACCAGGTGACCGGCCGCGTCGTCGACAACGACCAATCGTTCTCGTGGCCACCGGGCACGTGCATCGGTATCGATCAGCAGACTCGACGCCCCACGGTGCCCGCCACGGTCGTCGGCTGCAGTGAGCCGCACGCGTTCCAGACGACCGGCATCGTCGACCTGTCTGCACGTTTCGGCAACCGGACGTCGGGCAAGCCGTGGCCGCAGATCGACGAGCAGAACAAGTTCTTGGCCGGAATCTGCCCCGCGCAGGCGCAGCGATTCCTCGGCGGCAAGGAGAAGCTCGACGCCACCACGCTCAACACGCAGTGGTCGGTGATCAGCGAGCCGAGCTGGCTCGCGGGCAGCCGCAAGGTGGTCTGCTACATCGGGTTGCCCGACCGCGGCGGATTCGCGACGCTCGTCGGCGACGCGCGCCAGACACTCCTGATCAACGGCAAGCTCCCGGCACCGCCGCCGCAGGCACCCCCCGGCCGAGTCCTGCCCACACCGGTCCCACTACCGCCCGGCATCCAACCGAACCCCGAAGAGGTCCCCGCCCCCGCGGGCTGATCAGGAGTACACCCATGCCCGTCGCCATGTCCGACGACGAGTTCGAGGGCCTGGTGTCCGATGCACTCGACACCATCCCGAAGGAACTGACCGACGCCATCGACAACGTGGTGATCCTCGTCGAGCCGAACAACCCCGAGTTGCCGAACATTCTCGGGCTGTACTCGGGCGTCGCGCTCACCAGCCGCGACCACGACTACGGCGGCTTCCTACCCGACACCATCACCATCTACCGCGAGCCGATCCTCTGGATGTGCCACACCCGCGAGCAGGTCGTCCACGAGGTCGCGGTCACGGTGATCCACGAAATCGCCCACCACTTCGGCATCGACGACGCCTGGCTCCACGCGCACGGCTGGGGCTGAGGGTAGGAGCGCGGCGCGTCGGAGTTGGGCGCGGGCCGGGGCGCGGAGGTCGCGCCGCGTCGCGCAGAAACTAGGGGAAAGAACCTTTCCCCGACTCTTGTGCCTTTGCTCGAGTTGTTTCTCGCGCAAGGGCACGGGACCCGGGGAAGAGCCACGCCAGCGCGCTGGAACTAGGGGAAGAGTTGCGCGACGTCGCGCAGAACCCCGCCGACCTGCACGGCGCAGCGCTGAACCCGGCGGTGGGTGCACCGCGCCGCGCAGAAACTAGGGGAAAGATTCTTTCCCCGACTCTCGTGCCTTTGCTCGCGTTGTTTCTCACGGAAACGTACACAACCCGAGGAAAGAACCCTTCCCCTACTTCCCGCACCCCTACTTCCCGCACCCCTACTTCCCGCACCCCTACTTCCCGCACCCCTACTTCCCGCACGACGGCGCGCACGCCCCGCGGGGCTGAACCCCCAGCGGCACAAACCTTCCCCTACTTCCCGCGCGTCGGAGCGCCGGCACGGCCCGCCCCGGTCCCACGCAACCGCCGCGCGCCCCGGCCACCTACCCCATCGGGTCGGCGACGAGGGGCTCGTCGACGAGTGCGAACGGGGCGCGGGTGGCGCCCCAGCGGTGCGGGACCCACAGGCCGTCGGTGTACTCCAACTCGACGGAGCCGGTGTTGGGCAAATGCGTTGCGGCAGCGAACTTTCCGTCGATGCCCGCGAGGTGTGCGGCGACGAGTCGAATCGCCGCGCCGTGGCTGACCAGGTACACGTCGCGGGCGTCGGGTCCGCTGAGGTAGCGCTGCGCGAGATCGGTGACCGCGGGCAGGTACCGCTCGAACACCATCGTGAGCGACTCGCCGCCGGGGATCGGGGCGTCGGGGTCGCCCGAGTACCAGCGGTCGAGGATCTCGCGGAAGGCGCCGTGCGCCTCGTCGTCGGTGCGGTCCTCGAGCTCGCCGGCCTGCACCTCGTGCACCCCGGGCACGACTTCGGCGTCGGCGCCCCACACCGACGCGATGACCTCTGCGGTCTGCTGGGCGCGCGTCGCCTGCGAACTCAGCAGCACCGGCCCGGCGTCACCGGTGCGCTCGACCTGATTCTCCAAGCCGTACCGAACTGCTTGTCGCACACCGAAATCGGTGAGCGCGGCGCCGGGTAGTGCGGTGTCGAGTCGACGCATCACGTTCGACGTTGTCTCGCCGTGGCGAACCAAATACAGACGGGCCATCAGTCATCACCATCCTCGACATCTCCATCTCCTCGACGCATCGCCGAGACCCACTCCATGCCCGGTCGATGATCCGGCGGCGGCGAGCCGATCACGCCGCGCGCCGTCCACGACCCCAGATACACGATGTGCTCGGCGTCGCGATAGAGCGCTTGAAGCGCTTCGGCCACCGCGTCGTCGTCGATATGTCCGACGGCATCGAGGAAGAATCGATACTGTCCGGGATTGGACTCGCCGGTATCCGGATCGCGCCGAGGTCGAGATTCGATTCGAGTGAGATCTATTCCACGCGAAGCGAATTGATTCATCGCCGACATGAGGCTACCGGGCTCGTTCGGCAGTTCGAGGATCACGGCGGTGCGGTCGGTGCCGGTCGGCGGCGGAGGCGACACCGGTCTGCCGACGAGGAGGAATCGCGTCGTGGCGTCGACAGCATCCGACACGTCGTCGGCGATCACGGTCAGCTCCGACAGTTCTGCTGCCAGGCGCGTGGTCACCGCGGCGTCGACCTTACCGGCGGCAACATCTTGTGCCGCACCGGCATTCGATGACGCGATGACGAATTCGGCTCCCGGATAGAGCTTTTCGACGGAGGATCGGACCTGAGCCGACGCGACGGGGTACGCGGCGATCCGTTTCACCTGCGACGCATCGATGGCCGTGGGAGCGGCGATGGCGAATGCGACGTCGAGCACGGTTTCGGCGACGACCTGCACACGCTTGGAACCGTCGGGGACGAGCGCGTCCATCGTCGCCGGTACCGATCCCTCGAGCGAACTCTCGATGGGGACGCACGCGAAGTCGGCGTCTCCGGCGCGGACCATCGCGATCGCGGCGGCCGGACTGGGCGCCGCCACCTTGGACACCTCGTCACTGTCGTCGCGGCGCGGAACCCCTGCGGCGCCCGTTTCGGTCGCGAGGATCTTGTCCAACGCCATCTCGGTGAAGGTCCCTGCCGGACCGAAGTACGCGAACACTGACACGACCCGAGCTTAGTCGACACAAAGTGAACATCTCCCTGACCTGCGCAGACAAACCGTCGACCGTCGACGAAACGTCGAAGAAGCGCCCGCTCGACGCCGAGCGCTGCACCGAAAGCGGCAGCCCCCTCGTCAGATTCCACGCGATTGCAACCATTGACGGATCACCCGAAGCGACTTTAGGTTAGGGTTACCTATTATGAGCTGGACAGCACATCAGCCGACCGGGAGTGAGTACCGCATGACACGAGCCGTCACCGACAGACCGACGGACGCCGAGGTCATCGCCACCGCATGTCGAAGGGCGGGAAGCGCGATGCTGGCCGTCGAATCACCCGTCGAGCCGTCGCAGAGTGCACTGCACAGCCACGAGGCCGACCTCGCCACCCCGACCCAGGTCGACCTGGTCCACCTCTTCGACACGCAGGCGTTCATCCTGGTCCCCACCGGGGGACCGGCGATGCGAGCGGCCGTCGAGAGTCCCGACGGCTTGCCCGCGATGGTCGAGGTCACCGACTGCGCACCCATCGACCTGCGCGAACGGGTCCGCTCCCTGATCTGGCTCAACGGACGCCTGCACCACGTCCCGGCCAATCTCGAACGCGACCTCGCCGTCGAGATCGCCACCGAGCACCCCGACGAAGGACTCCTCGACATCGGTCACGGGCGGTCGATGATGCGACTGCAGATCGAGACCGCCGTTGTCGCATGCGGCGCGGGTGCGGCGTCGGTCGCCGCAGACGAACTCGCTCGCGCAGAGCCGGATCCGTTCTGGGAGTACGAGAACGACTGGATCAGTCACCTCGACGCCGCGCACGCCGACATCGTCGACCAACTCGCACGTCGACTTCCGCGTCACCTGCGGCAGGGCCGGGTACGCCCACTCGGACTCGACCGCTTCGGACTACGGTTCCGCGTCGAGGGTTCGGCCGGCGACTCCGACGTCCGACTCCCGTTCCCCCATCCGGTGAACGACGTCAGCGAGTTGTCGCGAGCACTGCGCAACCTGGCCGGCTGTCCGTTTATGAACAGCCTGCCGGATTAACTAGACCACCCCCGCCCAGTCGAATCAGAAGACCCCCTCGTCTAGATCGACTGGACTGCCAGGGCGCGCGGTCGGGAGGGCTGCCCGACCGCGCGCCCGACTCTTCCCCGGGTTCCAGCGCGGCCGCGCGACTCTTCCTCGGGTTTCAGCGCGGCCGCGCGACTCTTCCCCGAGTTTCAGCGCGGCCGCGCAACTCTTCCCCGAGTTCCAGCCCGCTCGCGCAACCCTTCCCCCAGTTCCAGCGCGGCCGCGCGACTCTTCCCCTAGTCGCTTGCCCTTCCGCGCGAAACAAATCGAGCAAAGGTACAAGAGTCGGGGAAAGAATCCTTCCCCTAGTTTCTGCACGACGGCCCACACCCACAGCGGCGGTCAGCCCACCGCCGCGCAACTCTTCCCCGGGTTCCCGACTGACGGCGCGACCCTTCCCCGGGTTCCAGCGCGGTCGCGCAACTCTTCCCCGAGTTCCCGACTGACGGCGCGACCCTTCCCCGGGTTCCAGCGCGGCCGCGCGACCCTTCCCCTAGTCGCTTGCCCTTCCGCGCGAAACAACTCGAGCAAAGGTACAAGAGTCGGGGAAAGAACCCTTCCCCTAGTTTCTGCACGACGGCAACGCACCCCACGGGGTCCAGCTCGCCGCCGCGCACTCTTCCCCTAGTTTCTGCGCGACGGCCACGCACCCCCACGGGGTCCGGCCCACCCGCGCGACCCTTCCCCGGGTTCCAGCCCAACCCCGCCCCAGCCCGGCGCCGTAGGCTGTCGGCCATGGTCGACGTGAGGCGCGGGGTCGGTGCGATCCTCCGACCAGCGCCGCAGCGAGTCGTCGAGGTGGTCGACGACCCCCGCGAGCGGCGTGCGTTGATCGTCGAACTCGTCATCGTCGGCGTGCTGACCTTCGGTTTCTCGGCGATCTCGGCGATCCTCTCGCTGATCGAACTGCAGCTGACCAGCGGTGTCGGCAACGCGACGGTCGCACTCAATCCGAGCCGCTCGTCCGTCGGGCTGATCGATTTCCTGCGGCAGCTCATGAGCGTGCTACGACTATTCGCGATCGCCGGACTGGGCGTCTATCTCCTCTGGCGGTCCGGCCTGCGCCTGCGCACCGTGGGACTCGCCCGCCTCAGCGGCCGCGACGTCCCGCCGGGTCTTGTGCTCGCTGCCGCGATCGGACTGCCCGGGTTGGCGCTCGTCGCCGCGGCACGAGCTCTCGGAATGAACGCTCACCTCGTCCCCAGCGAGGTCGACGGTCCGTGGTGGCATTGGCCGGTGCTGATCGCCATCGCAATCGGCAATGCCGCCGCAGAGGAGATCATCGTCGTCGCCTACTTCATCACGCGGCTGCGACAGCTCGGCGCGTCGGAGAACGCGTCGTTGGCCGCGAGCGCCCTACTGCGTGGGGGTTATCACCTGTACCAGGGTGTCGGCGCGGGCATCGGGAACGTCGTGATGGGTCTCGTCTTCGGGCGCTACTACCAGCTCGCCAACCGGGTGTGGCCGCTGGTCATCGCGCACGCGGTGATCGACGTCGTGGCGTTCGTCGGGTACGCACTGCTCCACGATCACCTCGGTTGGGTCGGCTGAGCACACGCGATCGGCCCGTGCGCTGTGTGAATGACGCTTGGTGCCCAGGCGCCCGCGTACATTTGATCTGATGAACGAGCCAGATCCGCGCTACATGCGGCGCCGCGGTGGTCCGTCGCCGCACGAGCAGCAGCCGCGGAATCCGGCGCCCGTGCCGCCTGGAAGAGACCGCGCTCCCGCAGGTCAGCGGCGAAATCCCGCACCGCAGCCGCCCGCTGACCAACGACCTCGCACTCCCGCACCGCATCCCGCTCGCCAGGGCGACCCACGGCAACAGGGACAGCCTCGACGTCCCGCGTCCCCAAACGGCGCCCATCCAAACGCCGCACCCCCGAACGCCGCACCCCCAAATGCCTACGACCCGACCCGCCAGGTGCCGGGGGCCAACGGAAACGATCGGGGTCGACGCGCTGCGGAGTACCAGCCACCGTTGGCGTGGTCGGCGGCGCCCGATCGTGCCCGGCCCCCGCAACCGAGTCCTCGACGCCCCGCGCCTCCCGGACCCTCACGACAGCCCTCCCCGCGCGGCGCAGATCACGCCGGACCCGTGAACCCCAAGCCCTCGCACGCCGCGGTCGGCGCAGCAGCGGGTGCAGCGGCGGGTGCCGGTGCCGCACGCGCGTACGCGCGTACGCAAAAGCCCGAGCCGGTGTCGCCCGACGACCGCCGGTCGCGCGGCGGATCGTCTGCTCCCCCGCGACGTCCGGATCGTGGTCAGACCGCAGCCCCCGCGTCGCCAGCTCGACGCCGCATGCCGAAGTTCCGTCGACCGAAGCTCGGCCGACCCAGACGCATCGGCAGGATCATCCTGATCATCCTGCTCGTGATCGTCCTCGGGTCGCTGGGACTGTTCTTCTACTACGACAGCAAACTGCACCGCGTCGACGCTCTGCCCGGTTACGCTGGCCGTCCCTCCGACACCCCCGGCACAACCTGGCTGATCGTCGGCAGCGACTCCCGCGAGGGATTGACCCAGCAGCAGAAGGACAATCTCGCGACCGGCGACAGCGACGGGTCACGCACCGACACCATCATGCTCGCGTACAAGCCCCCCAGCGGTAAGGCCACGCTGATCAGCATCCCGCGCGACCTCTACGTCCCGATCCCCGGTCAGGGCAGCTACAAGATCAACGCGGCCTACAACTTCGGCGGTCCGCAACTGCTGGCGAAAACCATAGAGCAACTCACCGGCATCCGGATCGACCACTACGCCGAGATCGGCTTCGGCGGGTTCGACACCCTCGTCGACGCTGTCGGCGGCGTGAACATCTGCATCGACCAATCGCTCCACGACCCCAAGGCGGGACTCAACCTGACCAAGGGGTGTCACGATCTCAACGGGCAACAGGCGCTCGGTTTGGTCCGCACCCGAGCATTCCCCAACGCCGACCTCGAGCGCGTCGTCAATCAGCGAAAGTTCTTGTCGGCCTTGATGTCGAAGGCCACCAGCCCAGGCGTGCTGCTCAACCCGTTCCGCCTGTTCCCGTTCATCAGCGGTGCGGTCGACGGCTTGACCGTCGACAACTCGACGCACCTGTGGAACCTGGGCATGCTCGGGTGGTGGCTCAGCGATGATCCGATCACCACGACCACACCGACCGGCGGTCCGGAACAGACCGACGACGGCGACTCACTTGCCGTGGGAGACAACACCAAACAATTCTTCGACGCCATCCGCTCGGGCCAGCAGATACCGAAGGACCTGCTGTCCGATCAGGGCGGCGCGATCGGGTGATCGGGTGATCGGGTGATCTCGCACGATCACACCTGGGGACCGGCTGGTTGTTGGTCGGCCACTCCGACCCGATCGAAATTAGGACTGCGCCGTCCGCCGCTCGAACCCCGCGCAAGGCCTTTCGCGCGACCGCTCAAGATCGCTGGCCACAGAGCGCAAGATTTTGTACTCGGACTTCAACATCCCGACGGGCTCATCCCTTTGGAAGTGCACCTCCCGGCTCGAAGCCCTCGATTGGCTGAAGCACTGTCATTGCCCCGACAGTGTCTGCACGTCCGGCACGCTGGCCCAGTCACCTACTTTCGATTCTCCGCGCTCGCCACATGCGTCCATTCCCAACCGGCCGACTTCGGCACGGATATTCGCACTCCAGCGCTCACCCTGGGTCACGCAACTGCGATTCAGCGCCCTCAGGAGACACCACTGTATTGTCGGGTCCGAACCCCGACATTGCGAGGCCAAACGTGACGGTCAACAACAACCAGGTGCCTACCGTACCCCCATGGCTGGGTGGCGGTACTCACGTCCCGCCACCTTCGATCGACGACGACGACGTCAACCAATCAGACACTGAGCAATACCAGCAGTCGCGTTCCGGTGGCGAGGAATCTGATGTCCGGGCAACCGTAGGTCCGGTGGTGCCGCCGACGCCGAACGTGCCCATACCACCCCCCGGCCAGCATCCGACAGTTCCTGAGGCCACGTCTGCGCTACCGCAAACGCCGCCAATTCCCTCGTGGGTCCCGCTGCCAACAACCACGGAGCGTCGGCCACCTACTGATCCGACTCACGCAGTGCCACCTCAATCACTGCCACCACACGCCGGCCCCCCGTTTGCCGCACTTCAACAAGGGCCGCCCCAACAGACCCCACCCGAGCAAGGCCAACCGCAGGGTGTACCCCATCAGTTCGGGGCCCCCACAGGATTCGGTGTCCCAACAGCATTCGGGGCCCCCACAGGATTCGGAGCGCCGCACTTCGGCGGACCCGTTGCGCCGCAGGATCAGTACGCACCCGGACTCGACTCCGGCATGCTCCTCCGCAAGGCACGTCGACCACCGCGATCGGGCTGGCGACGCACGGTGCACCGCATCTCCGGAGGCACGATCAGCCCCAGCGAGTCGCGCGCAACGGTGTATCACGACGAATTGGTCAGGCAGCTCAATGCTCCGGTCCACGGAGACTTCCGGATCGCGGTGCTGTCACTCAAGGGAGGCGTCGGAAAGACAACCACCACAGTGGGTCTCGGCTCGACGTTCGCCAGTCTGCGAGGCGATCGCGTGATCGCCGTCGATGCCAACCCCGACCTCGGGACGCTGTCACAGCGTGTTCCGCAGCAGACATCGTCGACGGTGCAAGACGTTCTCCTCGACGAGCAGATCCACCGCTACTCCGATGTCCGACGACACACGTCACAGTCTGCGAGTCGACTGGAAGTCCTTGCCTCCGAACGTGATCCGGCCACCGCAGAGACGTTCGACGAGCAGGACTACCGCACGGTGATTCAGGTTCTCGAGCGCTTCTACAACATCATCCTCACCGACTGCGGAACAGGACTGTCGCATTCGGCGATGGACGGCGTCCTCGACCTCGCGCACTCGTTGATCATCGTCTCGACGGCCGCCCTCGACGGTGCACGCAGCGCCAGCGCGACCCTCGACTGGCTAGAAGCGCACGGCTACGGCCACCTGGTGTCACGGGCGATTGTCGTCCTGAGCGGACCCCGACGTGGCAGCGCCAGCATCGATCTCACCCAACTGGCGCAACACTTCCTCGCACGAACCCGTGCCGTGCAGGTGATCCCGTTCGACGACCACCTGTCCGAGGGTGCAGAGGTCGATCTTGATCTCCTTGCCAAGTCGACGCGGCGCGCGTTCGTCGAATTGGCCGCAACTGTCGCTGAGGATTTCGCTCTTCTCGGCGACCACCGTCGTCGTGACTACGTTGATCCGCGGTCAGCACAGCCCTGGCAGCAGTAACGACATCCGAACGCGCGCTATGGCTCCACGGTCGTGTTGACGCGGAGATACTGTGCGAGCTGTGTGCGACCACGGTTGAGCCTGGATTTCACCGTCTGCACGCCGACGCCCTGATGCTCGGCGATGTCGGCGTAACTGAAGTCACCGAACTCGCGCAGAACGACGGCCTCACGAATATCGTCGGAAAGTTGTTGCAGCGCATCGCGTAACGCATCGCGCAGCGCGATTTGCTCGTCGAACCGAGGGGCCGAGTCATCGGCGTCGAGCGTCACCGGCGCCTCGGGATCGCTGAAGTCGGTGAGCGTGGTGTTCGCCTTACGCTTGCGGATCAACGCGAGCGCATTGTTGGCTGCGATCCGGTGCATCCAGGTGGAGAATCTCGCCTCGCCGCGGAACTTGTCGAGGTTGCGCCACGCGGCGAGCAGCGTCGCCTGGAGCGCGTCCTCGGCGTCGTGCTGGTTCCCGCAGATCTGCAAGCAGACGGCCCAGATCTGGTTGCGATGGGCGTTGACCAGATCCGCGAAGGCGCGTTGGTCGCCGTCGCGGGCAGCCATCACGAGTGCCGCTTCGTCCACAGATGCTCTCGATCAATCACACGCCTGCGCACCGGTGACGGGTGCCACCGGTGCGCAGACTACGTACGTTGTCCAGTACTTTGCTCATTGCGCTTGCTTCCCGCGCGTCATGCTTGTCGGTCGATTCACAGGTGGTAGTCGCCCCCGTCGTGATGTCCACTACCACCGTCGTGATCGCCGTAATCGTGGTCGGCGAGGTCGACGTCGTGGCCGGTCGAATCGTCGTGCTGCAACGTCGGATCGTCGTCGTGCAGGACCGCGGGATCGGCCGACACCGCACCGCCGTCGTTGTGGCCATCGCCGTTGTCGTGGCCGCCGTCGTTGTGACCGTCGTGGTTCTGGCCGTCTTCGTGATAGATGCCGTCCTCGACGACAACGCCGTCGTCAGCCGGCACGACGGGCTCGTCGTCCATGTCGGGGACGGTGCTGTCGTCGGCCGGGGCGTCGGACTCGAATGCTGCGTACAGCGCGTGCTCGAACACTCCCGGCGGAGGGGCCTGCACGTCGTCGGGCGAGATGCCCAGCGCAGTCAGGATGGAGTCGTCCTCAGCGCTCATCCGTGTCTCCTTCGTTCGTAGCGGGCGGCTGTTTGTTCGACTGCGCGCCGGCTTTCTCGGTTAGATGCTGCCAGGTGCGTGTCAGGCGCGGTAGGCCGACATCGATGACACCGCCGATGCGATCACCACGACGTAAAGCACGATCGACAGCACGAACAGTACCGCGAACGCGATCAACGAGTACTTTCCGAGCTTCTTCGCCTGGTCGGACGCGTGCTGCGCGCCGACGCGGTCGCCGGAGAGCCAGAGCGTCGCGACACTGCCCGCATTGCTGAATGACGCGAAGGCCAGCGGCCAGAAGAAGAGCAGCGCCGCGGCCGCCCAACCCATGTTCGACGGCGGGCACGACGTCGACGGGTTCTCCTGCAGCGATGGGCGCTGCACGGAAGCCGCATTCAGGTCACGACCCGATGGCCGCATCACGGTGGTGCGGCCGTCGAGTCCGGCCTGGGTTGCGCCACGGTAAGCGGGCATCGGCTGGTTCTGGCTGGGGTACATCGCGTCTCCTCAGATCGTTCGGCGCGCTTCTCGCACCGTCAGAGATTGGATGCGCCGACACCCTCCGAATGTGCCGCGCGGCGTCGAAAACCTTCTGTGAGGTAGGTCACTCGGGTCGTTATCGTTTCAACTGGAGCTTCGACGCCGTGTACGCGATCAGAAGCACGCCGAGCAACGCGAGCGCACTCGTAGTCAGGAGCGCATTGCCGAATGCGGGCTCCCAGAGGTGCGCCCCACGTGTCTGTGGGGCCAGCGGGGCGACTGACGGCAGGTCCACCGCCATCGCCGATGCTGCGTACCCCCAGTACGACGGGAAGAGCCACGCGAGCTGCGACAGACCCGGCGCGCTGAGCCGAAAGAGCCCGCCGCAGAACACAAGTTGCGAGATGACGAGGATGACCAACGGCGGCATCGTCTGTTCGTTGGATTTCACCGCGGCCGAAATGGCAAGTCCGACAACCGTACTCAGGCAGGCGATGAGCGCGACCGCGCCGAGCAACTCGACCGGCGCCGCTCCGACGACACCTCCGGACGGCAGCCCCTTGCCCAGATAGCAGATCACCACCATCACCACCGATTGCGCGATCGCCACGCCGAAGTAGACGCCGATCTTGGCGGTCAGGTACGAGCCGGGTCGAAGTCCCACTGCGCGTTCACGTTCGAAGATGTCGCGTTCACCGACGAGATCGCGGACGGTCAGCGCCATTCCCATGAAGCAGGCACCGATCACCAGGATGACGAGGACCTGAAGCGATTCGCCCGCGGTGTCTTGCGCCGTGTTTACGCCGAAACCGGCACTGCCGGGGATCACCAACGTCAGCAGCCCCAACACGACCGGCATCACCACGAGAAAGGCAAGGTAACCGGGATCGGCAAGGATCAGTCGCAGTTGCCGCCGCGCTATCGTGCTCGCCTGGCGCTGAGCGCTGGTCTGGGGAGGCGTCCGCACGACCCGCGTGCTCGGCGTCGAACGGTGTCGATGCGA
This sequence comes from Gordonia sp. 852002-51296_SCH5728562-b, assembly GCF_001665475.1. Taxonomy (NCBI): domain Bacteria; kingdom Bacillati; phylum Actinomycetota; class Actinomycetes; order Mycobacteriales; family Gordoniaceae; genus Gordonia; species Gordonia sp. 852002-51296_SCH5728562-b. The sequence goes on from NZ_LZMI01000061.1 coordinate 50,892, forward strand.
GACGTGTCCGTCGGCCCGCGCGAGGTGCCTGCGGTGGGCATCGTCGGGATGGCTTGCGACGTAGGCAAATATCTCGGCCCAGTCGCTACTCCCCATCGCCGGCGTGACCTCGGCAGGGTGTCCGCAGAACGCCGTCTTGCCGCCGGGTGCGAGCAACAACACCTGATCGCACATGGCGAGGAGGGTCAGCGAATGCGTGACGACGATGACCGTGCGCCCGGCGTCGGCGAGTCGCCGCAGCGTGGCCATGACCTGTCTGTCGAGTGCCGGATCAAGACCCGACGTCGGCTCGTCGAGGATGAGAAGCGAAGGGCCGGTGAGCAATTCCATCGCCACCGACGCTCGTTTGCGCTGGCCACCCGACAACGCGTCGACGCGGGTGTCGAGGTGCTCGGACAGTTGGAGTTCGCCGAGCACTCCCGCGATCACGCGGTCGCGCTCGGATTCGGGAAGGTCCTCGGGGAGCCGAAGCTCGGCGGCAAACCGAAGTGCCTGCCGCAGAGTCAGTTTGCGGTGCAGCACGTCGTGTTGGGGCACCATACCGATGCGGGTGCGCAGGGACTCGTACTCGGCGTGGACGTCGTGTCCGTCGAACAACACCCGACCCGACGTCGGAGCGGTCAGGCCGGCGACGATCTTCGACAGTGTCGACTTGCCCGCGCCGGATGGGCCGACGAGTGCTGTCAACGTGCCCGGCCGGGCGACGAGATCGACGTCATGAAGGAGTTCTTTGGTGCGGTCGACGACGAGTCCGATGCCCTCGACCTGCAGGCCGCCCCCAGAAGCGTTGGACCCAGAAGCGCTGTAGTCGGAAGCGTTTGGCCCGGAAGCGTTTTCAGCTGCGACGAGACCGCTGCGGCTGACGACGAGGTCGGTGTTACCGACGGTAACGGTGTCGCCGTCGGTGACTGCCACTCGCCCGATCCGGTGTCCGTTGACGAATGTGCCGTTGACACTGCCGAGATCCTCGAGATGCAGCGCGCCGGACCCGCTGATGAGGCGGGCGTGGTGTCGGGAGACGAGCACGTCGTCGACGACGAGGTTGTTCGTAGGGGCACGTCCGACGAGTGTCACTGCTCGCGTGTCGGTGAACGGGTCATGCTGGATGTCTTCGGTCGCGAGCGGGGCGTCGAATCTGGCAGACGCACAGGCTTCCCACTCAGGTGGCAACGGCGGCCCCAGATGTACCGCTGCCGTCGAGGTGATCGGGAGATCAACCACCGCGGCACCCGACGAGACGAGCGTTGCCCCGTCGACACTCACGAGATGCCATGTGTCGTCACGCCATTCGATCACGAGATGGTGTTCGCGCACATCCCGGTGGTCGACGACGATGTCGTTGTCGAGGGCCGATCCCACTGCGATCCGCGTCGTGTCACCGAGCGCGTACACACGCGATTCGACGCTCACGCTGCCGCGCATCGGAACAGTGGTTGTCATCGAATGTCCGCCTTCTGCATGGGTGAACGACGCGCACGCGCCGCGACGAACGCCGGGCGGCTGCCCCCGCGATCTGCGTTGGGGCTGCCGCCCGGCGTTGTTCGAACGTTGGTGGCCCGCCGATTCGACGGTCGATCAGACTGCAGGACAAGCAGACTGATGGTCGATCAGACGGATGCGTCTCCGTGCAGATCGGCGTGAGCGTCGTTGTGCGTGGCGTGATCGTCGTAGGTGTGCGAGTCGGTGCCGTACGTCTCGTGCGACTCGTCGTGTGCCGACGGATCGGTGGCGCCGTCCGGGCCGCCGTAGATGTAGCTCACGGTGTCGGCGTTGCCGTCACCATCGGTGTCGGAAAGCACGGTGTCGGGAACGCCGTCGTGGTCGACGTCGAGGACCGTGGTGTCGAATTTGCCGTCGTGATCGGTGTCGATGAGCTTGACGTCGGGGGTGCCGTCCTGGTTCAGATCCAGCGTGGCGCTCGTGACGTTGCCGTGGGTGTCGAGGGTGTCGACCTCACGGACCTCACCACGCTCGTCGAGGATCGAGCGCAGGTCGGCGTGTCCGTCGCCATCGGTATCGGATTCGACGATCGTGGTGCCGTCCTCGCCGGCGTAGGCAACCGTATCCACCTTGCCGTCATGGTTGGCGTCACCCTCGACCAGCGTGACGTTGCCCGCGTTGTCGAGGTAGGCGTTGAGGTGATTTCCCGCATCGTCGGTGAGGTGGACGACGTCGGCGTTGCCGTCACCGTCGGTGTCGACAGCTGAATCAACGTGCAGGCCATTCTCCGACTCAGCGGGAGTCTGCTGGGGCGCCGCGGCCTCGGTCGGCGCGGCGGCCTGGGTCGGTGCCTGGGCCTCGGTCGGTGCCTGGGCCTCGGCCTGCGGAGCGGCATGGGTCGGCGCGGCTGCCTCAGTCGGTGCCGCTGCCTCCGGCGGTGCTGCGGTGGGAGCCGGTTCCGAAGGCGACGAGGTGTCGGAGTGCGCATCCGCGGGGCTCACAGGGGGCGTGGCGTCAGACTTCTCGGCGTCAGACTTCTCGGCGTCAGACTTCTCGGAGTAGGGCGCTTCCGAGGTGATGTTCGGCTTGGCGTCGTGCTCCGAATTCGATTCGGGGACCTGGGTTTCCGTCGGCGCGGAGGAGTCAGCCGACTGTGTAGCCGAGTCCTGGGCGCCCGAGTCCTGGGCACTCGAGTCCTGGGCACTCGAGTCCTGGGTACCCGAGTTCAGCTCGTCGGCGGTGACCGTTCCGGCGGGCTTGCCGTTCTCGGTGAAGGTCACGTCGCCGTTGTCGCCGATGACCGCGTCGATCTTGTTTCCGGCGTCGTCGTGCATGTGGACCGTCTCGGGCACACCGTCGTGGTTGGTGTCTTCGACGGAGTCGGTGGTGATGTTGCCCTCGACGTTCAGGCCTGCGAGCTTCGGATCGGGTGTGCCGGTCATGTCACGACTTCTTTCTCTCGTGCCCGTCATCGGGCGGGCTTGCTTGTGCGTTCAGGGATTGGATGCGACCGGATGCGTGGAATGTTCCGCGTTCTAGGAAATCAATCCGGAGCGACTCAGAAATGTCTTGCCGTCGTCGATCGACGCGAGCCCGAATATGGTCATCCCCAGGTTGTTGGACGTGTTCGCGTAGGTCGCGGTGGCGGACTTGGTGGCAGTGTCGTCGGCGATTTCCGCTGCGGACACGCGCGCAGAGTCCTCCACAAGGGTTCCCTTGCCGTTGCTCAGGGTTCCGTTCCGGAGCGACGTGATGGTGCTCTGCACCTTGGTCGAGTCGGAGTAGAAACTGATGAACGCGTCGATTCCCCCGTAGGACTGCTTCGCGAAGAACGACGCCAACGACCCGTCCTTCTTGATGTTGCACATCAAGGTGAGCGCACCGCTCTGGGTGAAGTCGCTCTTGCGGCAATCCTCGACGCCATCCTGCAATGCGGACGGCAGCAGGTTGTAGAGCTGCTTCTCATCGGTGATGATCGCACTACCATTCGCAGCAGTCTGCGCGGCGGCCGTCGAGCTTCCGGCCGCCTGATTCGGGTTGTCATCTCCGCTACTACGGTTCACGAGGGCGATACCACCGACCACGATGCCGATCAACGCAACGACCGCCACACCGATCAGCGCGAGTCGACCCCACTTCCGTCCACCCGACGACGCCGGTGTCGGCGACGGTGTCGGCGCAACGCGTTGCTGTCCCGGCGGTGCCTGTGATGCACCGGACTGGTAGCGCCCGCCCGGCGCCTGCTGCGTGGGCGGTGTCATCAACTCGGCGGCTGTGGGAGCAGCCGGCCGCTCACGGGTGTCGACACCGCGATCACCGACCGCCGTCACCAATGCACCCTGTGCCACAACGGTTTTCGGGTCGTCGAGCGTGGCTACCGGTCCAACCTCACCGAGCCGCTGCTGGATCAGCGGGATCCGCGACGACCCACCTGTCAGATACAGGGCGGTCAACTGCTCCGGATGCGTGATCCCTGCGTCGAGCAGTGTTGCCCTGGTCAGACGCAAGGCCTGCTCGGCCGCCGGGGCGATCAACTCGTCGAATTCGTCGCGGGTGATCTGTAGGGTTTGGCGGCCCTGCGGGGTGTTGTTGATCGTGATGGTCGCTGACGGCGCTTCGGACAGCAGCTCTTTGGCGCTTCGGATGGACTCCTGCAGGCTCTGCACGACGTCGACCGGCGCACGTCGACGCAGCCACTCGACCAACTCGGGGTCGCGATCGGCGAGGCGCTGCTCCACCCATCGCTGAATCAGCGCATCGATGTTCTTGCCGCCGAGGCCGTTGTCACCGCGGGCGGCGATCACCTGGAAGGCGTTCGGTCCGGTCACGGTGAGCACAGCGATGTCGAGGGTGCCGCCGCCGAAGTCGAAGACCGCGATCCGCGCACCCGGCTGCATGGCATGGGAGCGGCTGTAATGGGCTGCCGCAGCACGCGGTTCGGAAATAGTGCTGATCCGTGAGCCGTCGATTCCCGCGCGCATCGCCGCCTCGACGAGCACTCCGACCTGCTGCGGGGCCCACGCCTCGGGGTGGGTCAAGACGACCTGCGTCGGCAACTGCCCCGCGTGCGCTGCCTTGCCACGCGAGATGATCGCCGACATCACCGCGGCGACCGGCAACGCCGACGGCATCGTGTAGCCGGCGATCACCGTCGTCGGAGCACCGGTGATCAGTCGCTTGGGCGAAGCGACGAAACCGGTCGGATTCTGCTGCGCGAGGTTGCGCGCGGGCTCACCGACGGAAATCCGGTCGGGGGCCGCGACATACACACTCGACGGCATCAGATTGCTCGTGTGCGAGAGCGACAGCGTCTCGATGCTTCCGCTTGTCGCACCCGAATGCGCGGCAGCGGAATTCGACGTACCGAAGTCGATGGCGAGAATCCAGGTCGGTGACATATGCGTGTGGGTGTCCTGTGTGCTGCTCGTGAGCCGGTTGCTCATCTGGGGGCGGTCGGGGTGGTCAACGGGGTGTAGCTGCGGATCAGGGCGACGAGTGCCGCATCCTCGGCCGCCGAACTCGTGGCGAGCGAACGCTGATGCGCCATCGCCAGACGACGCTGCGCCTCTGCGGCCACCGCATGCGACGGTGCCGATGGGGGTAGCCCGACCTGGCCGGCTACCGACGTTGCACGAAGGATGGTGTGCAACTCCTCGGTGACCGCCGCGTTCGGGTCGGTACGCAGCATGCGCTGGTAGTCCTCGAGCACGGTGACCAGATGCAACTCCGGTGTGTTGCGAAGTCCCATCGTGAGCGTCCGGATGTGGTCGCGCGCCGGATGGGTGAAAGCCAACTGATCAAGTCGGGCAAGGATACGGTGTGCCCGATGCAGAACGGCATACCGGGCTGTCGACGTGGTCAACGCGCCACGCAATTGGTCGATGCCCGACAGCGAGGTCAACCACGAATTGAGCTCCGCAGCTCCGCGAGCGGCGATCTGGCGACCGTTGAGAACGTCGTACTCCCCGAGCAGACCGAGTAATCGCGCGCGAACCTGCGGCGGCAGCTCGCTTCGGACGTCGTCGTTGTCGAAGGTGCGGACCACGTCGAGCCTGGACAGCGGCGCAAGGCGGGCCAACGCCGACGCGAGGTCTTCGGTCAGCATGCCGGTGTGGCTGGTTTGGGCCATGAGCCCGGAGATCGGCACGACGTCGCTGACCGTCTCCGACAGTTGCTTTGCCAGAACGCGGGCGTGGTCGGCGGCGTGGGGAATGGGGTCGCGCCGTCCGAGTGCGCCCTCTCCGAACGAATCGGCTCGCGACAGCACTCCGAGCATGTTGAGCGGGGTGAACGGCAGCTGGGAGAGGAACTCGATCTCGTCTGTGCGTGGCGCGGCGTCGAACAGGAAGACCGCGGCGTCGGCGTCGACGGACGCCGTGCGTGTCTGCTCGAACCCGTCGATCACCGCACGTCGTGTCGCCGTGTCGTTTTCGGTTGTCAACGTCGACAATCCAGGCGTGTCAATCAGTGTGAGCTGGCGCAACGACGCCGACGGCATCCACCGCTCGACGAACTGGATCTCCGCCGACCGCAGCGGTAGCTCGACCGGCTGATGGGCCGCGACGGCGACGCGGTGGCGTCGGCCGTCGACTCCGACGATCTCGGCGCGCGACGGGCTGCCGTCGGAGTAGACGGTGACAACGTTGGTGGCCTCGAGTGCGGCGGTCTCGGCGACGGGCGCCCCGATCAGCGCGTTGACCAGCGTCGACTTGCCTGCTTTCAAGCGTCCGACGATGACCACTCGGGGCGGCGACCACAGGATGGTGCCGATCGAGTTGGCGTGGGAGACGAGGTCGCCGCCGAGACCGGCGAGTTGTCGCAGACCGCGATCGAGAGCGGCATGCACCGGATCGTTGCCGGAGGCGGTCATCGTTTCACCTGCGCCAGGTACTTGTCGGCAGACGCGATCCGCTTGTCGACGACCTCGAGGTTCGACGTCAGGCGGGCCACGGTCTTCTCCCGCGACGCGGCGTCGGATTGCGCTGTCTTCTGGACCTCGTTGATCGTGTTCTGCAGCGTCTCGATGTTCTCGCGCAGATAGTTTCGGTAGCGGATGACGATCTCGGGTCGCGACTGTGCAACGGCACTGTCGAGCAGGCGGCCGGTTGCGGCCTTGGTCGCGCCGATGGTCTCCCGCAGCCAGGTCAGCAGGTTCGCCTTGCCTGCCCGGATCGCACGGAAACCCAGGTTCACGCCGACCCACACCGTGCCGACCACGACGCCGACACCCATCAGGGCGCTCAGTCCGAGAATTCCGCCGAGCGTCGAGGAGCCGACAACACCCATGGTCAGCAGCGTCGGATCGAGCAGGCCGTGCCGCTTGCTCGCAACCTGATGGGTCTCGATCCGCTTGTCCTGCATGGATTCGACGATCTGTGCGCGCAGTTCCTCCCACACGGTGGGGTCGTCGGCGAATCGGGGGGCGACCACGGTGTCGTGGAGTCGCTGCAGGAACTCCGCGAGTGTCTGCGCCATCGCCAATTGGAGGTCGGCGTGCATGTCCGCGGTGAACTTCTGTTCGCTGCGGCGCAGCACCTGCATGCCGTGCTTGTTGACGTACAGCGTCCACTTGTCGCGTACGTCGTCGAGGCGTCGTTCGAGACCGTCGACCGCCTGCTGTCGCAGCAACGTGAGGTCACGGGCGAGGTACTGCTCCCACTCCCGCGCCTGCTCCTCCAGATCGGTGAGTCTGTCGCGCTCAGCGGTGAGGTCGGGTAGCGCCTTGGCGCCGGCCTGCACGGCGTCGAGTTCGCGAGAAATCTTGGCGCGCAACACTTTCAAACCTTCGAGGCAGGTGCGCACGGCGTCGACCTCCGGCAGGTCGGCTGCGGTGTCGAGTCGTCGGGTGAGTTCGGAGCGCAACGTCGCGATGCCACTCTCGTACTCCAGCCGCTCCCGCTCTGTGGGGTCGACGAGCTCGGTCGACAGCGACGCGAGAAGGCTCGACACCCCGAAAACCGGGAACGGACGGCCGATCTCGCGGGTCAGGAGGCGCTCATTCTCGCTGACGATCTCTCGCCAGCGTCGAAGATTCTTGTCGGTTTTCGTCACCACCACGACGACCGAGTCGACCGTCGACGACGCCTCGCGGACGAACTCCATCTCCGGGGCCGTCAGCGGCGACGACGCGTCGCACACCAGCACCAGCACACACGCCTGCTGGGCCGACTGCGTAGCCAGTTTGGCCAACCCGACGTCGAGTCCACCGACTCATGGCCGACGCGTCGCCGGTAGCGGACTTCCGCTCCGTCGCGCTCCGCGCCTGTGTAGGCATTCCCTCGTCCCCGTAACCCGATCCGTGTACGCGCCGCACACATTCGCCACGGCGCCGCATTGTCGGTACACCACTGCCGATCAAAACCAATCTGCGGCCCGACAGGGCGTGAGTCTAACGTCCCGTCGGCGACGCTGTGCCATCTAGACGACGTGAATGACGCGGACATGCTTCATATGAACGTCGTGTAATAGCCTGCTGAGCGAACTGAATGAACGGTCGCGGCCACGCTGGCCCGAGTGCGCACCACCTGAGAGGGCGAGTAACACGATGAGAGGTAATCGGCGAGGACCCAAGACGCTGCTGGCGAGCGGATTCGCTACGGTTGTTCTGCTGAGCGGATGTTCCGTCGACGGCAACGCCGTCAGCGACTCCGACCCCGCAGCGAACGCGGTCATCGACGTCAAGTCTCTCGACACCGGCAAGTACCCGACCGAACCTCGGAAACCATTCGGTGAGGCCACCGGAGACCAGGTCGTCACCTACGACGCGCAGCGTATGGCGCAGTACATCGTCGCGCCGTTCGAGATCGACGCCGACCTCACCGACATGGGTTTGCCTACCCAGGTTCTCTACAGCACCACCAATCTGCGAGTGGTTGTCGGAGACGACGTCGCAAATGTGAAAGCCAACGACGCGATCCTCTACGGTTACGTCGTTTCGGCCTCTACCCCCGACGAGACCATCCGGGCCGGAACGAAACGTGAACTGAACAACTTCGTCACCCGCTATCTGACCGCCGCCGATGCCACTGCTGCGGCGAATCAGATGGCCGACGCCTACCTCAAGCGCCCGAAGGCCACCACGGTTCGTCCGGACGGAATGTCGGGGAGTCGCGTCATCTCCCTTCCCGGAAACACCGACGGCACCGACGCGTTGGTCTCCATCACCGCGCACAACACCTACGTGCTCTACACCTACTACCAGACGACAGACGCGCAGAAGGACAAGCTGGAGCCGGCCATCAAGAAGGCCGTCGACCTTCAAAGCGCGCTGATCGACCAGTTCCCGGCCACCCCGACCAAGGCTGAACGGGAGGCGCGCAATCAGCCGAAGAAGGTGCTGATGATGGACCAGAACCACATTCTGATCTATGCGTTGCCCTACACCGACCAGGAGATCAAGGACGCAAAGGTCAAGACGCCCAATCCGGGTAACGTCCGGGCCGTGTACGGACCGCGATCGATGTCGTTCTTCTCCTCGGATCCAGCGACCGACTTCCGCCTGCTGAACGAGGTCGGATCGACTGCCAACGCGATGGATAGGGGCACCGTCTACCGGGCGAAGACCCCCGAAGGCGCGAAGAAGATCATGGACACCTTCGAGAATTCCAATCGCGCGCGCGGAATGAAGACTGTGCCCGCACCACCCAACCTGCCTGCAGCACGGTGCATGAGTGAGGTCACCCAGAACATCACTGGCTACTGGTGTGAGGTCAGCTACGGCCGGTACGTGGCCGAACTCGTCGGCACCGATCCCAAGGACGTGTACCAACAGACGGCTGCACAGTACGTGATCCTGACGAAGGCCGACCAGAAGGCGAACTGACCGGTCAGCGGATCGTCACCTGGCGGGTGCGCAGGCCATCTCGTGAGCTGCGCTCGTCGATGGTCAGATCACTTGTGTCAGTGAGTGCTTCGGAGAGCCAGGCGTCGAACTGATCGAGACCGGGGTACCACTCTTCGTGGTGCATCTCGTTGTCGAGGTCGAAGACGGGCACCAACAGGCCGTGTGTACGGAACGAGCCGGCGAACCGCGAGCCCTCACCGAGCGTGAGGTGCCCGGCCGCGTGTAGGCGTGCCAGCGCGTTCATCAGTACGTCCTCGGCTTCTGGTCGCACCCACCGCAGATGTGCGCGATCGCCCGCGTCGACCCACCACGGAGCGCCGACGCCGCTCTTGGGGTGCAGCCTTGCCGTCGGCAGCACTGTGTCGCTGGCGCGTTCGACCATCGGGGCGATCTCTGCGGGCACCTCCGCGCCATCGGGGAACCACCAGGAGAAGTCGTCGTAGACGATGATGTCCAGCGGCGCATCGGCTTTCAGGACGTCGGCGAGTGTGCCGTCGAACTCGGGAGCCGGACCCTCGTACTCGTCGCCGAGCTGCGCGTGTGCGGCCCACGAAATAGACTGGGCGAGAGCTGAGTTCACGTCAGCCGGATCGGGATCGGTCTGTGTTGCCGCGACTCCCTGTGGCGCGGTGCGGAATTCGCGAACCACCGCGGGGATGGCACCGGGCAGGATTGTTGCCAGCAGTACTTCGTTGCGCTCGCCCGGTTGGGGGGCGGGACGGGGCGCGTCGTCGGGCATCACCGACGTGGGTTCGGGCCATGTCGGCCCTGGCTCGATGAGGTCGAGTACCGCTGTCGCGGAACTGACGAACGACCGCAGTGCCACCAGATCGCATTCGGCCGCGAGGCCCGCGAACGGACGGGGTGAGGGCTCGAGTGTCGCTGCGGCGCGGGCCTTTCGCGCGGCAACGCGCTCTGCTCGGTTACTCCCGGGACGCGGACCGGATCCTCGTTTGCTCTTCTTGGCCATGAGTCCACCCTCTCACGTCGGGGGTCAGTCGACGGTCACCAGCCAGTCACGGACCTTGGCCGGCCGGTTGGTGGCGACCCAACGCACACCGAGGTCTGCGCAGAGTTGCACGTCGGCCTGCTCGTCGACCGTCCAGCAGTACGTGACGCGGCCCGCGGCTGCGGCCTTGTCGACGATGTCGGGGTGCATGCGCAGCGTCTCGACCGACGGACCGATTCCGGTCGCACCGACCGCGGTCGCCGCAGAACCGCCCAGGACCCGGGCCGTATCGCCAAGCAGGATCGTCGGCAGCATGGGCGCGTGACGTCGAATCCGCCACACGCCCGCCGACGAGAACGAGATGACGACGGCGCGACTGTGATCGGCCGACGGCGGTGTCGCAACACTGAATTCGTGCAGCATCTCGAGGAGCTTCTGCTCAACGAGGCTCCCGAAACGGACAGGGTGCTTGGTCTCGATGAACAACCGCACGGGACGTCGCCAATCGAGGGTCAACGTGAGCAACTCGCGCAGCGTGAGTACCGACGCGGGCGCGTCGGCGTCGTGCCAGCTGCCGAAGTCGAGCTCACGAAGCTCCGCGAGCGTCATCTCGCTGACCACTCCGGAGCCGTTCGACGTGCGGTCGACGGTCCGGTCGTGGATGCAGACGAGTTGATGGTCGGCGGTGAGCCGGACGTCGCATTCGAGACCGTCGGCGCCCTGGTCGAGCGCCAGCTCATATGCGGCGAGGGTGTGCTCGGGCGCCTGCGACGACGCGCCCCGATGTGCGACGACGGCGGGTTTACCCGACCGCGACACCTTCTCGACGGTGCTCACGCGACCGCCACCCACCGCTTCTTGACGACGGGCTCAACGGCGACGAGGACGTTCGGCAGGTGCCGCGACGCCCAGAACGCGAACGCCGCCGAGACCGCTGCACTGATGGTGATCAACGCGAGGGCGTCGGCGCCGGTCTGGATCGAGCCGGAAGCCAGCGAGACCGTCCAGGTGATCGCCGCCCAGATCGCCAGGGCGTTGACGATCGCCCACGCGACCCAGAGGCGGTCGAGCGCCGCGCGTGTGATGCCGGCGACTCCCCGTTCGCGCCAATTGTCGGCCGCCGCGTTCGCGGCCTCGTGCAGCAGCAGCGGAGCCCCGACCACGTTGACGACCGGGATACCGGCCAAGACGATGATCTGCCAGAGCGGGCGCGGATCGCGGCGTCCGCGGTGTCGGTAGGCGTGTTCGCGCACCGCGATCAGCCACCGCACAGCGGCGACGAGGGCGCCGATGACGGAGATCAGCGCGACGAGTCCGCCGAGGATGACCAGCGCGGCGCTCGCGACGATCAACCACGACGGCAGCGGGGTGCCCCGGTTGATCACCAGCAGGATGTAGCGGAGGAGGTGGACGACGGCCGACGCCGCGAGGGCTCCGGCGCACATCACGAGCGCACTTCGCAGTGTCTCGGACGCGCGCTCGGCAGGAGCGTCGAGCCGATGCTCGTCGATGGGATCGTCGCGTAGTCCCCAGCGCGGCAGGTAGGTGTAGCGAGGGATCAGCCGCGGGCCGCGATATACCTGCTGTCGACGCTGCGGAAACGATTCGGGTGGTCGCCGTGCCACCCAGCGCACGTTGCGGCTGCGGTACATACGAGGCGCCTGCGTCTGTTGTGGACGCGGCAGCGGGGCGGGGCGCGGTGCCACGCGGCGGATGACAGGTGGCCCGGTGGGAGGCCCGGCGGCAGGAGTGGGAGGCCTCTGTGGGCGCGGGACCCGCGCGGCCGCCTGCGTGGACTCGACCACGACGAGGTTGCCGCCGCAGCGCGGGCAGTGTTCACGCCCGTCCCGGTGCGGTGCCTGAATCCGGCACCGCGGACACATGTCGTACATCGTGGCGCCGCTACTTCGCGTCCTGAGGGGGAGCCGTGCCGCCGTCTCCGGAGTCACCCGGTCCCGTCTGCACCGGCTTGCTGTTCTCGATCCACGCGAGCATCCCGCCGCGCACGCACGAGCCGTCGATTCCCGCCTGCTCGAGGTACTGCAGGACACGCATCGAGCGTCCACTGGAATGGCAGATGACGAGGAGTTCAGAGTCCAGGTCGATCTCGTCCAATCGGCCGGGGATCTCGCCAAGCGGAATGTGCAGTGCACCCCGGACATGGCCCGCGTTCCATTCGTCGTCCTCGCGCACGTCGAGGAGGACACGGCCGGGCTGATCGGTGAAATCGTCCGGCAACTCGGTCACCGGTACCTGTGGAATGTCGCCCATGCTCACGTTCCCATGTTGGCACATCACGCGGACGCGGAACTGCCACCTCGCGTGAACTCGATGACCCCGCGTCGTGAGGACTCGATGCTCTTCTCGACATGGTCGATCAGGTAATGGACGCGCGATTTGACAGTGCCGGGCCTCGCGGACGTCATCCACACCTGATTATGTATGTCTACATAACGCTATCCACATGGGGGTTTGACAAGCGTCGCTTGAGGCAACTCGCGTGAGTATCAACCTGTGAATGAGGCTGTGAAAATGTGGACAACTTGAGCGCGAGCGCCCACAACGTGTGATCCCGGTCACTGATACGCAGGTCAGCCAGCATATTCTGTTCACGACAGTGAAGTTGTCGCCGTTGTCGCGAAGGACTCAGTCGAAATCACAAGGACTGTGGATAACGTGGGGACAACTGTGGACGAGTTGCTCAGCGAAAGTCGATCCGCTGGGTTTTCTCCACAGCGGACAGAACTCCCGAGACGACGGCATCGGTGAGCGCCGCAGCGCCCGACGGCCCGTTGAGCAATCGAGCGAGGATCGGCTTCGGAGCGGAAATCACCGTGATCTCGACGTCGGGGTAGCGTTCGGCAACCACCGACCGCATCACTCCGATGCCGTCGACGAGTCCGACATCGCGGGCCTTCGCGCCGATCCAGATGTCGCCGTTGAACAACTCCTCGTCGGTGCCGGCGAGTTTCTTTCCACGGCGCTGCTTGACCCACGCGATGAACGCCTGGTGCAGTTCGGACTGCATTCCCTTGAGCCATTCGACGTCGTCGGCGTTCTCGGGTGAGAAGGCGTCGAGGCGGGCTTTGTTGTCGCCCGCGGTGTAGAGCCGACGCTGCACCCCGAGCCGGTCGAGTACCTCGTTGAAGCCGAAGCCCGATGAGACGACACCGATCGAACCGACGAGCGAGGTGTGCGCAGCGAAGATCTCGTCGGCCGCGCACGCGATCCAGTAGCCACCCGACGCCGCGATGTCCTCGCAGAACGCCAGAACCGGTACGCCCTTCTCCGACGAGAGCTGCCTGATGCGCTCGGCGATGTACTCCGACTGCGCGGGTGACCCGCCCGGTGAATTGATGACGACCACGACCGCCTTGACGTGCTCTGTCTCGAAGGCGCGCTTCAGCATCGGCTCGACCGAGTCGATGGTCATCCCGCGACCCGCCCCGACGTGCCCGATGACGCCATCGAGGCGCACCACCGCAACCTTGTCTGCGCGGGATTTCTGGAACTTCTTGACGATCTCGCCGAGGGGCCCGTTCATTGGATCGAGTCTAGTGCGCTAGTCCGACACGTCCCGACGCGACGCTGGTCTCGACCGTAGACTCGGGAGCCGTGGACATCCGGTGGCTCACGGCGTTTCTGGATTTTCCAGCCGACCAGTTCGGCGACGAGGTCACGTTCTGGCGTGCGATCGCAGGCAGTACGGTGTCACCGCCACGCGGTGATCACCGCGAATTCGCAACCCTCGAACCGTTCAGCGGCCACCCGCACCTCCGTGTGCAACGGGTCGGGTCGGGTCCGGGCGGCGTACACCTCGACCTCCACGTCGACGATCCGAGGCTGTCGGCGCTCGAGGCCGTCGAACTCGGCGCACACATCCGCGACGATCTGGGCGAATTCCTCGTCCTCGAATCGCCCGCCGGATTCGTCTTCTGCCTCGTCGATTGGACGGGCGAGTCGTCGAGGTCGCGACCGATCCGATGGCCCGACGACACGATCAGCATCATCGACCAGGTGAGCATCGACGTGCCCGCGAGCCTGTTCGACCGCGAACTCACGTTCTGGGCACAGCTCACCGGCAGGCCGACGCAGGCCACCTCGCGGCCCGAACTCGTTCGCCTACAACGTGATCCGCGCCTGGCCGTCGGAATCCTGCTGCAGCGAATCGACTCCGCCGGTCCGACATCGGCCACCGGGCACGTCGATCTGGCAGCGAACTCGGTGCAGCAGGAGGTGGCTCGCCACGAGGACTGGGGTGCGCGCGTCGTCGAACGTCTCGACAACTGGACCGTGATGGCCGATCCCGTCGGGCGGCCGTACTGCATCACGTCACGCAATCCGCGTACCGGCGACTGAACTGCGCGGCGGGACTGATAGCGAGCCAGGTGGGTCAGGGGCCCGGGTGGGTCAGCGGCTCGGGTGGGTCAGCGGCTCGGGTGGGTCAGCGGCTCGCCCGGAACTCCCGGAGGCGCTCGATCTCGGAGTCGAGTTCTGCGCGCTGCACCCGGGTCGGTTCGGAAAACAACTCGACGTCGACGTCGGGTCCGTCGCCAGGGCGCCACATCCCGGCGAGCCAGCCGTCGACGAGCACGAACCCCGGCGAGCGACCGTTGGGTGTGACAGTGCGTCGGTACGCGGCGTCGTCGGCGATCCGGTAGCGGTCGGCCTGCGCGACGAGGATGTGGTCGAAGGGTGCGATCAGCCGCACCGGCGCAGGCTCGTCGGGGTCGGCGAGTGGGAGGCCGTCGAGGTCGAAGAGGACCTCACCCGACGGCCCCTCCAACTCCACAAGTTCCCAATCGGCGGCCATCTCGTCGAGCAGTGGGCGTAGGCGCGTGAGCCCCGACCACGTCGCGATCGCCTTGGGCGAGGCCGGACCGAAGCCGCGAAGGTACAGGCGTATCAACTCTTTTCGAGCGTCGTCGCCGACGAGGGCCGGCTCACCGGGGCCGATCCAGTCGTCGAGGAGTTGGTAGGTGGGTGCGCCGCTGCCCTTCCACAGTCCGCGCGGGGGCACCTGGACGAGCGGCAGTCCACACCGCGCGTGGGCGGCGAGCGCAGCTGAGTCTTCGTCCGGATGCCGTTGCGCCAGTGCGCTTTTCAACTCGGCGCCGCTGAGTGCTCGCCCGCGAAGTAGTTCTGCTGCGTCGGCGTGGACCGCCTCGGGCGTCGACGAGACGAGCGCATGGCTTCGGTTCGCCCGCACCCCGGCGTCGATCGTCTCCTGCGCCAGAGCACGAATCCACCGCGCGTCGAGGCCGTCGAGTAGGAAGACGGTGCTGCGCAGGAGCGCGATCCTGACCACTTCGCGGTCGGTGAGCAGAGCGTCGAGCTCATCGGGACGAAAATCGTCGATCCGCGACGCGAGCGCATAGAAGGCGCTCGACGGATCCTGCGACTGGATCCCGACGATGCGGTCGATGACCTCGATGGCATCCTCGTCGACTCGGGTCAACAGATGCTGACGCGAGAGCAGTGTCCGATTGGCCCGCCTCGGCGTGATTTGAGTCATAGCGTGAAGTGTGTCTATTATTCTGGCTAATCGCACATCGCTGTGATGCCAGTCACTATTCTTGGTCCTGGTAGCACGCAGCCGGCAACACGCAGTCAACAACGAGTACCGACAACTCGGGACGAGGTTTTCATGGCCGTCAACGCTTCGGGACAACCACGAGTGGCGCCGACGCGTCGCGGCGTTCCGAACGCGGTCTACAACGTCCGGCAGTCGTGCGTCACCATTGGACTCAGCGTCGTCGCGTTGCTGGTACTTCTCTTCGCACTGATTCTCTACTGACCCAAACTCATTGGGGTGCAACACTTCTCGCTTCCGTCCGGCCTGCACGCGCCTGTCGCTACTTCAACTCGACTTGAGGTTTGTTGGTTCGTGTTTGTTGCATTCCCCCACTGTCTGGGGAAGGCTGGAACTACCCGCGCGAGCGTCCACAACACTCAGTAATGGCCCCGCGCGAGACCAAGAGCAGTAGCCGAAGCAGTGCCCGACGGTATGAGTGCTCGCAGGTTGAGCACAGACTCGACGGTTTGAGCAGAGAGAGGAAACCCGTGGCTGAATACACCTTGCCGGATCTTCCATACGACTACGCGGCACTCGAGCCGCACATCTCCGGCAGGATCATGGAGCTCCACCACGACAAGCACCACGCGACCTATGTGAAGGGCGCCAACGACACCCTCGCCAAGCTGGCGGAGGCTCGTGAGGACGGCAGCATCGCCGGAAAGGTCTACGGACTCTCGGCGACCCTCGCCTTCCACCTCGGTGGTCACACCAACCACTCCATCTTCTGGAAGAACCTGTCGCCCAACGGTGGCGACAAGCCGGAAGGCGACCTTGCCGCCGCGATCGACCAGCAGTTCGGCAGCTTCGACAAGTTCCAGGCGCACTTCACCGCCGCTGCCACCACGCTGCAGGGTTCGGGCTGGGCGATCCTGGGTTACGACACCATCGCAGGCAACCTGGTGATCCTGCAGCTCACCGATCAGAGCGGCAACATCCCCGCCGCGATCATCCCGATCGTGCTGCTCGACATGTGGGAGCACGCCTTCTACCTCGACTACCAGAACGTCAAGCCTGACTACGTCAAGGCTTGGTGGAACGTCGTGAACTGGGCCGACGCCGCTGAGCGTTTCGCCACCGCGACGAAGCAGGGCCCCGGCCTGGTCGTCCCGGCCTGATTTAGCGGGTACACACGCGCGAACCACACGCGGCGGCCACCTTCGGGCGGCCGCCGCGTCGCGTTGCGGGTGGGCCGCCGGACGCGCTGGTCGAGCGCGCCCTTCCGTTGGTCGAGCTTCCCTCGCTGGTCGAGCGCGCCCTTCCGCTGGTCGAGCTCGTCGAGACCACCCCGCTGGGCGAGCGCGCCCTTCCGCTGGTCGAGCTTCCCTCGCTGGTCGAGCTTCCCTCGCTGGTCGAGCTTCCCTCGCTGGTCGAGCTTGTCGAGACCACCACACCGGTCGAGCGCGCCCTCCCGCTGGTCGAGCTCGTCGAGACCACCACAGTCGAGCCGCCCCCACGAGAGTGGTTTCGACTCGGGTGCTCGCTGCGCTCGCGCCCGCTCAACCAGCGAAAACTGAGGGCCGCTCGAGCGCGCACTCCTGCTGGTCGAGCTTGTCGAGACCACCCGCCTGTCGAGCGCACTCTTCCGCTGGTCGAGCTTCCCTCGCTGGTCGAGCTCGTCGAGACCACCGCAGTCGAGCCTCCCCCACGAGAGTGGTTTCGACTCGGGTGCTCGCTGCGCTCGCGCCCGCTCAACCAGCGAAAACTGAGGGCCGGTCGAGCGCCCCCCCCCCGCTGGTCGAGCTTGTCGAGACCACCGCCGTCGAACTGGCCCCGCGACAGTGGTTTCGACTCGGGTGCTCGCTGCGCTCGCGCCCGCTCAACCAGCGGGGGGCTCGACCAGCGGAAACCCGCCTACAGCACGGCTGAGAGCGTGATCGCGGCGGCGCAGACCAGGGCCAGCAGCACGAGAGCGATCACGTCCCGACGGTGCGGGCCGGCGGTCGTCGCGGTGAGTCGGCCGGTGCCGCCGCGGGCGGTGATCGCCTCCGACATCTCCGAACTTCGACGCAGCGCCGACGACATCGCCGCTGTGACCATGTCCATGATCCCCATCTCGGCGGACGGGTGATCCGACCGCCCCGACGTCGGCCGCAGGCGGTGGACGGCGACGAGTAATCGGATCTCCTCGATCAGCAGCGGCAGGCCGCGAAGGCACAGGGCGATGCACACGGCCCACTCGTCGACCGGCATCCTCAGCTTCCGCAACGGCCACATCAGTCGCGAGAGTGCAGGCGCGACCTCGGCCATCGGGGTTGTCCAGATGACCAGGATGGAACTCGCGACCAGCACCAGACCCAGCGCGGTGGCACGAAGGAACAGGATGATCGCCTCGAGGCCGAACGACGCGTTGACCGCAGCGCCGATGGCGATCAGTCCCCAGAACCACCAGGGCGGACGGGGAAGCGCTCCGACCGGAATTCCGGCGATGATGGCGGTGACGAGCATGACCCCCGCGACGAGCCCCAACGACGGCCAGGTCGGCAGCACCACGGTCATCAGACCCAGCACGAACACACCGATCAGCTTGGTGCCCGCCCACAATCGGTGAATCGGAGAGTCGCCGGGCACCTGCCGCAGCGGGACGGTCCGCATGCTCATGGCATCCCCCGTTGTGTCGTGTCTGGCCCTGTCGAGCTGTATCCGGGCGCCGCGTCGGGCACCAGCGTTCCGTCGGCCAGGCGCACGCGTCGGGTACACAGTTGGCCCAGCGAGGCGAAATCGTGGGAGATGATCACGATGGTCATACCCTCGGCGCGCAGTTTCGCCAGCAGTGCCACCACGTCGTCGCGCGCCACCGGATCGAGGCCTGCGAGCGGTTCGTCGAGGATCATCACCTGCGGTGCCCGCGCGATCAATCCGGCCAGCACGACGCGTCGCATCTGCCCACCGCTGAGTGCGTCGACCCGACGAATCGCCATCGTCCGCGGGAGTCCGACCGATTCGAGCGTGTGCGCGACCTCGGTCGTGCCGATCTTGAGACCGCCGACCGCCATGATGTCGTCGCCGACGTTCTGCTTCTGCAACTGCAGGCGCGCATGTTGGAAGGCCAACCCGACCTCGCCGACGTGTTTGCTCACCGGCTCACCCTGCCCCGGCCGTTCCGGGAGGTAGAGCAGGCAACTACCCTCGGTCGGCTCGATGAGTCCGGCCATGATCCACGCGAGAGTTGTTTTGCCGGAACCGTTTCCGCCGACGATCAACAACCCCTCGCCCCGATGCACCGTCAGGTTCACATCGTGGAGTGCATCCACCTCCCACGGCGATCCGCGCAAATACGTGTATCCGACGCCGTTCAGCGAGAGCACCGGTTCGCTCGTCGGCTCCGGTCCCGAGCCCACCTCACCGCTCGACACCTCATGCCACGACGCGTCGAGTTCGAACTTCGTGGCGGCCCCCGCCTCGGCCTCGTGCAGCTCCGACAACCAGTCCGGGCGGTACGGCACGATACGACCGGCGACGAGGTGCACGACCCGATCCGCCGCGACGGCCTCCAGCGCCCTGTGCGTGATCATCACGACGGCGATGCCGCGAGTGCGCGGAAGGTCGCGGAGTACCTCGAGGAGTTCGGCGCGACCGGCAGGGTCGACCATCGACGTCACCTCGTCGGCGATGAGCAGCGCGGGATCTCGAGCGAGAGCAGCCGCGATCGACAGCCGCTGCTGCTGACCACCGGAGAGGTCGGACGTCTCGCGGTTGCCAAGGCCTGCCAGGCCCACCTCGGCCAGCAAGCCGTCGACGTCGACCTCGGTTCCTTCCGGGAGCCCCCAGACGACATCGTCGGCGACGCGCGCGCCGAGCATCTGTGTCTCGGGTCGCTGCAGCACCATGGCTGTGCCGCCGTGCCTGCCCAGTCCCGCGGCGCCGGGTCGGTGCACCGCTCCGCTCGTCGGACGCCTGCCCGCCAGGATCTTCGACAGTGTCGACTTTCCCGAGCCGTTTGCTCCGACGACGGCGATGAACTCGCCCGGTTCGATCCGGAGGTCGATGTCGGAGAGGATCTCGGGTCCGCCCGGCTGGTAGGAGAATCCCACGTGATCGAGCTCGAGGGGCAGCGGCGCCACCGGCCGATCGTCGTCACCGGCGTCGTCGAGCGTGTCTTCGCTGGGGATGTCGGCGAGCCGATCGATCACCGCACCCAGAATCCACCAGGCCACCACCATCGTGATGAAGGTTCCCGCGGCGCCCATCACCCAGATCCACACCCACCAGTACTGCTCGATGCTGTCGCGTAGCCCGTTGATGCCGTCGGCCAACGACTGCGCCGACGGCACCTTCTCAATCCAGTTGGCGAGTCCACCGATGGTGTTCGTCGTCGCTTTGATCACCAGCTCGCGCAGCGGCACCAGGATGAGCAGCACCACAACCGACACCCCACCGATCAGAGGAGCCGCGATCGCCGACACCCCCAATAGCGTCGGCCATCCACGACCACGACGTTTGATCTCGCCGACGACACCTCCGACGACCGCAGCGGCCAGCAGTGACGTGGCGGCCCTGGTCCCGGCCATCGCGAAGCTCACGGCCGCGGTCGAAACGGTCGCCGCAACCATCGCACGGGGCCGCGTACGCGCCCCGATCAGCGCGAGCGGAACAGGCGCGAGCACACGAACAGCACTGGCCAGCGGGATGACCGATCCGATGACGACCGCGGCGACAGCGAGTCCACCGAAGATCGCGATCCAGGCGATCTCGAGCGGACGCAATGCGCCGCGAGTCTTCACGCCGGGCATTTCGGACGGTGAGTGCACGTATCCATAGTGCCTGGTGACCCCGACCACGCCAGGGCCGCACCTGTCGTTACACCGTGTAAACGAAGCGTCACAACACGGCGCTTCGACTGGACGACGACCCGCAACGGGTGGATTCTCATCTCACGAACAGGGAGGTCAGAACATGCAGTCCTCTGTCCCGATCGGGCTCACACCGGTTCAACAACACGGGCATCTCAACGGAATCCTCATCTCCGGACGCTGGCCGGAATCGACACTCGAGTGGACCCAGACCCTCGTCGCCTCGGTGCGGATCGCGTGCCGCCCCGGCTTCCTACCGACTACGACGATCTTCTGCGTCGTCGAAGAACATCCCAATGACCTCGACGAACCCGCCGTCGGCATGATGGTGGCGATCGGGAACGTCGTCGACGACAGCTTCGTCGAAGCCGGCCGCTTCGACAGCAATCCACCCGCATTGGTGATGCTTCATCCACCGTCGCGCACCCGTCCGTCGCTTCCCGAATGCGCCGACGTCGCGTCCGGGTGTGTGTTGCTTCCCGGATTGCCGGAACTCGGTCTCGAGCACCGCGCCGGGTGGGCAGAAGCAGAAGCCGACGGCACGGTGGTCAACCTGCGCAACAAGGTCGGAATCGACCCCAACGCCGACCCCGACACCGCCGTCCTGGCCATGCTCCTCGTCGCCTGAGAGTGTCCGAAGCCTCGTTTCACGGGTGCCCGAACTTCGATTTTTGTGCCCCCTACCTGCACGAATATGGGTTTGCGATCTGTTGCAATCGCGTGTGAGGTCTGGCTAACCTCGACATCGTGATTGCTGCCCTCCTGTTGAGCTTCGGCGTGATCTTTGTCGCCGAGCTCGGCGACAAGTCGCAGCTGATGGCCATGACCTACGCGTTGCGTTACAAGTGGTGGATCGTTCTGCTCGCGATCACCGTGGCCACGACCGCGGTCCACGCTGTTTCCGTCTTCTTCGGCCATTTCCTCGGTTTGTCGATCCCGTCGAATGTCATGTCCATCGTCGCGGGCATCGCGATGTTGATCTTCGGCCTATGGACGCTTCGCGGCGACAGCCTCGACGACGCCGAGCAGGGCAAGGCCGACCGCGTCGGCAAGTCGGTGTTCTTCGCGGTGATGTCGTCGTTCTTCCTCGCCGAGCTCGGCGACAAGACGATGCTCGCCACCATCACGCTCTCAGCGCACAGCAACTGGCTCGGCGTGTGGATCGGTTCGACGATCGGCATGGTCGCCGCCGACGCCCTGGCCATCGCCATCGGCGCTCTCCTCGGCAAGCACCTACCCGAGCGGACCATCGCGATCGGCGCGTCCGTGCTCTTCTTCGCGTTCGCAGCGTGGTTGCTGTTCGAGGGTCTGCGCGACTCGTCGTCGGTCACGGTCATCGCGACACTGTCGGCGGTGGTGGTCCTCGCCGGTGTCGGGTCGTACTACATCCATCGGGTCCACCGCGCGGCAGCACTGGCCGCAACGGCACCCGCCGCCGAGCCCGCTCATAGCGGACATGCGTCTGACCAGCAGTGATCCCGCAGAGCCGGTAGTTTACCGAGCGATCGGTCGGTTTTGGTAGGGATTCCTACTTTCTGTGCTGAGTCCACCATTTATGGTGAGGCAGACCAGCTACCGAACGAAAGGCTCTCCCGATGGACATCTCCGGCTCTTCTGTACTCGTCACCGGCGCCGCATCCGGACTCGGAGCCGCGACCGCCGCGCGGTTCGCCGCCGCGGGTGTGCAGGTCTTCGACCTTGATCTACAGCCGTCGATCGACAAGGCCGAGCCGACCGATGGCATCACCCTCATCCCCACCGACGTCACCGACGAAGCACAGGTGCAGGCGGCCATTGACACCATCGCCGAGGCCGGCGCGCCACTACGTGTTGCGGTCAACTGCGCGGGAGTCGGTTGGGCGTCGCGCATCCTGACCAAGGAGGGTCCGCACGATCTGGATCTCTTCCGCAAGATCATCGATATCAACCTCGTCGGCACGTTCAATGTCATGCGGCTCGCTGCCAATCAGATGAAGGACGAATCGACCGTTGACGACGACGGAACGCGCGGCGTCATCGTGAACACCGCGTCGGTGGCAGCATTCGAAGGCCAGATCGGTCAGATCGCCTATGCGGCGTCGAAGGGTGGCGTTCACGCAATGACGATCTCGGCCGCGCGCGACCTCGCACGCGTCGGGATTCGCGTCTGCACGATCGCTCCGGGAACGATCAGCACGCCGATGCTCGCGGGCATCACCCCCGAGTTCCAGAAGACGCTGGCCGAGGCCATTCCGTTCCCGCACCGCCTCGGCGAACCAGCGGAGTACGCACAGCTCGCGGAGTTCATCGTCGAGCACAACTACCTCAACGGCGAGACCATCAGGATGGACGGCGCACTGCGCATGGCGCCCCGCTGAGCTAGATGGCCGCCCTGCGCGGGGTCAGTCGCGAGCCTGGACCCCGCGCATGGTCGTCGGCACCTCGTGGCCGGGATCGACGTACGCGTCAACGTCCTCGGCCGCATCGGGATCCTCGCGCGCAGAATCCTCGACCACGAACCGTGACAGTCGGATGAGGGGTGCGGCCTCGGCGTCGAGTCCCGTGCCGTCTGCGGGGACCATCGGGCGCACCGGCCCCGACGCTCCGCCTTCGTCGCGGTAGGCCTCGACGGCGTCGCGCAGCATCGCGACCTTCACCTCGTCGTCGACGTCGTCGAACTCCTCGGGGACCAGCGGGCTCAACTGTGTCAGTGAGTCCCTGATCTCGACGACCTCACGGTGCAGGCGTTGTGTCGGCGATCTGCCCGCCTCCGGGAGCACCACCTCGGGGATTGCGCTCGTCAGGAGGCTCCACAACGGTTCGAGGGCGGCGGCGGCACGCCGATGGCGACGTCGTGCGGCCAGCTCGGTCCACCGCGAGTGCAGCATCGGAAAGCTGATGCCCACGAGAAATGCGACGATGCCGACGATGTCGAGGGTTCGCACCGCGATCAGCGAATTGACCGCGCCGATGAGGCCGCTCGCACTTCCGAGCACCGCGAGGACCTGCAGGACCGACGCAAAAGCGAGCAAGCCGAAGCCCGCGAGGAGCAGGCCGAGCGAGAACCGCAGGTACCCCTCCGACACGCGATAGAACTTGAACACACTGCGCACGCACGCACCGAATCCGTACGCGAGATACGCGCTGGCGATGATGTAGAAGAGCGCAAATCCCCAGTTCTTGAAGCTCCACTCGCTGACCGACGACGTCCGCAGCGAGTCCGGGGTGAACACCAGCGCAACCTGCAGACCGATCAATGCGACGACCAGCGGGAAGGCCTCGTGACCGGCACGCCGCTCGCGAGTGGCACGAGCGGTGGGAAAGAAGAACACGATGACCAACGCCGCCACGCCGAGTGCGAGCAACGCGTAGTACAGCCAGCGCGAACTGCCCACATAGACGTGCTCGTCGAGGTAGTGCGCGCTCGTTCTGGTGCTGACCACGAAGGCCAACGTCAGCGCGGAGATCGCCACCGTCATCGCGATGGCCTGAAGGCCCCCGCTACCGCGCCTGATCTTGTCCAGACGCCAACACAGCGCAAGCACGAAGGCGACGAGCGCGCCCAGATTGATGATGTCGGTCATCTGAAGTCACCTCACAGCCAGCCTTTATGACCCCCGAGGAGCCGCTGTAGGCCCCGCACTTCTTTGTTGTCGGCCGTTGTCCCGACGCTGTTGCCCGCCGACTGTGCCCACGTCAGAATCATAGAAGCCAGCGTCTCGGCTTCCCACTCGCGGTCGTCGGAGTAGCACGTTCGACGCAGCGCGGCGTCGGATTCGTCTCCGGAAGCCGCCGGTGGGCCTGTCAGCGATGCCTCGCCGAGCATCTGGTGACCTGCGATGAGATGACCGAACTCGTGCACGATGATCTGATCTCTGTGCAACTGCGACGTGTTCTCCTGATAGAAGAAGTAGTCGGCATCTTTGGCCGCCAACCAGACACCATTGGGCATCCCCGCGGGCAGCGCGTACGGCAGTGGCCGGATCGGACGTCCACGCCGCTCGCCGTACCGCTCGCAGAGCTGGACGACGTCGAGCGGTAGGTCGAGGTCGAGGCCGTCGAGTGACCGACGAACAAGCGCCCACAGCGACCGCTGGCTGCGGCGCGAACCCTCATCGACCGACTTGTTCGACGTCACGGTGTCGCGGGGCCTGCAGTATCAGTCGTCGTTGGACAAACCGACGACGCGCAGGCGCGCCTCGATGGCGTCGACCTCGTCTTCAGTGAGACCGGCAGCTACGACGTCGGGCGGGTCCTTGGGCAGCCCCTGCTGCTCGCGCAGCACCTTGATCAGCTCGTTGACCACGGTCACCGAATCGCTCGACAGTCCGGCCAACCGGAATGCTGCAAGCTGGACGTCGGTGTCGGCCTGCAGCCGCATCAGATCAATCTCGTCGCGCGTACGCTGCGCTGCGCGATCTTCCAGGAAGTAGTGGACATCTACCCCGAAAGCCGCAGCGATTCCCTCGACCGTCCTGAACGACGGCGACTTGGCCTTACCCGAGCGAAGCTGACTGAGGTAGGACTCACCCAGCCTGAATCCGCGCTCCGTACTGCGAGCCGCGATCGCTTTGGCGCTGTACGCGCGTCCGTTTGGTCCTGGGACCGTACGAAACAGCTCTTCGAGCCGTCGAGCAAACAAACCCGGATCGACGGACGTGGAGCGTTCGTCGGACCCACCCCTACCGGCGTCACCCATGGGGTTATCCGTCCCTTGTGAAGTCATTCAACTCTCCGAAAGCCGACATTTGAACTTGCAAACATTAAAGCCCGACACGCATCCCCAATGCAACGATGGGCATGCTAGACGCACAGCGTTCCCCCACGTGCGAGCTGGCAACCAGCCATAACGCCAACACCTTACGGCCTTGTGGCATTATTCATAGTTTGATCACGAACACCTCCCCGCGGGTGAACATTTCATCTCGATCTGATTACAGGATCAAGGGTAATGCGGACCAGGGTACCGTTTACTCGGCCGTTCACGACAGAAAACGGACAGGAGCGCAGTATGGCGCATCGCGTCAGCAGCAACCGCCGCCCGAAGCGGTCGCGCATCCCTGCAGTGATTCTCGCACTGTCTGCCGTCCTTCTCTTGTCCATCGGCAGCGGCATCGGTTGGGCCGACGAACCCGACGACTCGGGGTCCGGAAACGGCGGTTCCGACCACTCCAGCTCGCACCACGGCGGTGACTACGGCGGCGGGGGGCACGGCGGCGGTGATCACAGCGGCGGGGGGCACGGTTCGGGCCACCATCACACCCACACCCCGACTTCACCGACGCCACCGACCCCGGTCGACCCTTCGGGCGGTGAGACCTCGACCGGCGAGAATCCGTCGACGACCGAGCGCGGGCCCACAACGCCGTCAACCCCCGGCTCCACGACTGACACCGGCACCACGACTGACACCGGCACCACGACGACCCCGGGCACCACAACCGAGCCCGGTACCACACCCTCGACAACCACCACGACCCACGCCGGCGCAGGTCAGGGGGGCAATCCACCGCCCAACCCACCCGCGGGCCCTGGACAGTCGAATCCGGGACCGTCGAATCTCGGTCCCAACCACAGCGCGCCCGGGCCGGCCGCGCAACCGCCCGCGGCCGCGTTCGCGGTCCCACTGGTCGCGCCGCCTGCCGCAGCACCACCGGCAGCGCCCGCGCAGCCCCAGAGTCCCTCGACCGGCGGCGGATCGTCGTCGAACAGTTCGCAGGCGGGCAGCAGCTCGGGCACACAGCAGGGCGGTGCGCCGTCGAACAATGGCAGCGGCTCCGCCGCGGCCGCCGCGCAGGCACCACCGGCCGCTGCGCCCGCGAAGTCGGGTGGCGTCAGCCTGAGCAGCTTCACGGGGTTCGTCGCCGACATCGCGCCGGGTGCACTGCTACTTCTCGGCGCCGTCGCGCTACTCGGAAGCGGTTCGTTCCTCGACGCTCTCCGCTCGACTCGCGCCTGAGCGTCGGAAAGCGAGAAGGTCGTCGGCAAACGGGAGCTCACCGACGGCCGAGCCGTCTCCTTCACCGACCGCCGAGCCGTCCATCCACTCGCGTAGGACCTTGGTGGCGAGCACGTCGTCTTCGTTGTATTCGAGCAGTCGGTCACGCTGACTCAGGTCGACGTCGACGCCACCGATCCCGACCGCCCGCCGGTACCAGTCCATCGAGGCCTCTCCCCCGGCTTCCGCATCGCGCCACCCGAAACCAGCAACGGGCGCAACACGTTTGAGCCCCTTGCCGTTCGGTGCGACAAAGTTGCGTCCCACCGCCTCGAAGATGTCGACCCACTCGTCCGACGCGATGAACTGCTCGACCTCGGCCCGCGTCGGCATGCCGGGCTCATCGCCGAACCGATCGGCAGACGCGCGTAACCACCTGTTCTCGGCCTGCTGCGAGTAGCAGTACGCGGCGAAGGTCTTGCCCGCTGCGTGGGCGTCGGCGCGCTCGGCCATCAGCCACGTCCAGAACTCGGCAAACGCCCGTCCCTCGTCGGCCGTCGGCAGCGGCGTCCAGGTGGCGAAGCCGCGATAGACGACGTCTCGAGCGGGATCGGTGTTGTCCGTGAGCAGGGTGCCCCACAGATACGCGCCGTCCTCTCCGAAGCTCTCCATGTCGACGTCCACCTCGACGTCGGCTCGGGCCACGGTCGGCTCCTCGACTCGACGGACGAGTGGAATGTCGGCGAGCCACGCAATCGCGCAGATGACCGCGTCGTCGAAGCTCTGGTTGGCGGGCCAGTCTGCGGGCGGGTCGCCGTCGTAGCGGGCGAGTTGATCGATCGTCGTGATCCCTACCGCGCGCAATGCGTCGCCCTGGTTGCCGTTGGCGACGAGGCTGACATCTCGACGTTCCTCCAGCTCAGGGCCGCAGCGCCCCCACCACGGACACCCGCGACACTCACCGATCCGACGCGGCGTCGTCGCGATATCTCCCGCCGCGACGTGCTGCCTGCGATCGAAGACCTCGCGATATTCGGGAAGCGACGTCCCGACCCTGTGCACGACGATGCAGTCGGCGTCGAGTCCGATGACCCCTGCGCGCAACTCGTCTTCTTCGACGTCGGGCGAGAGCCCCTCGTCGAGGAGCATCTGCGTCAGGTGTGCCAGTCGTAGCTGGTCGCGGCGGTTGCTTCGGGGCGAGCGGAACGGGTCGGGCGCCGGAATCCACCCCCACAGCGGACTGGTGACGAGGGTCGGTACCTCGCCGGTGTGCAGACGCGGGTTCTTCGCCGGATACGTCACGCGATGGTTCACCACAATGATCGGGATGTAGCCCGACGCCGCGTCGTCGGGCTCGCCGACGCGCAGCAGGAGCTCTGAATGCCCTCGTCTGCCGTGTACACGGTCGGTCGGCAGCGTGGCATTCCAGATCCACCGCGCACCCGACGAGCATGCCTCTCGGGTGGCGGCAACGCGCTGCGCGTGCGGGCCGTCGTCGACGACGACAAACGTGTTCGACGGTTCGCCGCTGTGGAGTCCTAGCAGGAAGTCGCGGATGCGTTCACGTCGCAGCTGCGCAGACTCTTTGCGACGGGCCGCCTCAGGGGTGTCTGCCCGGTCGCGGACGAGGTCGGGATGGCTGAAATCCAGGGCGACCCGATGCTCGCATCCCGCCAGGTCGCGTGGATGCAACACGGCCGCGGCCACACCCCACCTCGATTCTCACCGGCTCATCAGACATCTGGGCTGTCGATCGCACCGCCGGTGTGAAGGATGTGATCGGTCTGTATCGAGCCTATGCAATGCTTGTAGCAAACTGGCGCAGGGAAAGGTGCCCGCATGGGATTGTTCTCGTCCGACGGTAAGACTCGTGCTCAACGACGCGCAGAAGCCAAGGCCCTCAAAGCCAAGGCGAAGCTCGACGCGAAGCTGGCTGCGAAGGACAGGCGCAGGGCGTCCAAGGAGTTACACAAGTCGCGCACGAAGATCGTCGAGAAAGAACTCAAGGCGCAGCGCAAGACCTTGAAGGCCGAGGCAAAGGCGGCTCAGAAGGTCGCGAAGGCCGAGGCGAAAACCGTTGCCGCGAAAGCTAAAGCCACTGCCGACGCCAAGCCGTTCAGCCCCGCAAGCGTCAAGCGATTCCTCACCGTCGCACGCCTGGTCGCGCCCATCGCAGTGCCCGTGATCTACCGCGTCGCAGTCGCAGGTCGCGGCAAGATCACCGAACTCCAGGCCAAGCGCATCGGCGTGTCGCCGGCGCAGTTGGTCAAGTACTCGGGCAGCGGCGCACCCCTGCTGGCTCGTATCGACTCGCTCCGCACGTCGCTGCAGAAGGTGTCGGCGCAGGACACGTCGTCGGATACCAAGCAGTTCGTCGAAGCCATGACCGCTCGCCTCGACAATCTCGCCATCGCCGTCGAGGCCGCCGAATCGATGCCGCCGCAGCAGCGCAAGACCGCACACAGGGCGGTCGAGAACGAGTTGAGCGCGATCGACGCCGACATCATGGCCCGACTCGGCGTCCGCACGTAGCGACACCGCACTTTGACCCTACGATGAGGACCATCCAGACCGACCCCAGGGGCGTCCCGACATGACAGACCCGACTTCCGGCGAGACACCGTCCGACGACGCGTCGCGCAAGCCCGCCGCCGAGACGAACGACGCCGCCAAGAAGGCTGTGCCCCCACACACGTCTGCCGCTGCGAAGTCGCCTGCTGAAAAGTCTCCCGCTGAGGCGTCTTCAACGCAGGAGTCCCCGACCGAGAAGTCCCCCGCGGCGAAGAAGTCCCCGCCCGCCAAGAAGGCACCTGCCGCGAAGAAGAGCGCGCCTGCCAAGAAGACTGCCGCGGCGAAGAAGACCACCGCAGCGAAGAAGACCACCGCAGCAAAGAAGAGCGCTCCGACGAAGAGTGCCACGACGCCGTCGGCGGCAAAGAACGCCGCGAAGAAGGCTCCTCCGACCAAGGCCGCGGAGAAGAAGGCTCCCCCGAAGAGCACTCCCCCGACCACTCCTCCCGCTGCAGACGAACCGACATTGTTCGAGGCAGAGGCGCCATCGGCCCCGGTTTCAGAGCCGACGGGCCTTCAGGAGGCTGCGACGACAACCACGTCTGCGCCAACCACACCCCCGCCAACCGCTGCACCGGCACCTGCGCCGACGACCCCAGCACCCGCGGCACCGACAGCCACCGACCCCGTCGCCGAATCCGACGCCGCGAGAGCAGGTTTCGCGCGCATCAGATCGGGACGGACCGAGGTTCCCGCGGCCAATCCGGCGATGCCCATCGCGTTCGGCGCGATCACCGGTGCCCTTGCGGCACTCGCCGTCGCGTTGCTGATCGTGCTGCGTTGGCGACGGCACCACCAGTAGCTCTTCAGCCCGCCGGTAGCCTCTCGGCCCGGCAGCCATTCCTCAGTCCGGCAGCTTCTCAGTCAGTCAGCTTCTCAGTCCGACAACGACTCCGCCCGCGCGGTGATCGCATCGGCGATCGCCTCGGGCGCGCGCTGCGGCATCCAATGGTCGACGCCCTGCAAGACCACGAATTCGTATGGGGCGTCGATGAATTCAGAGCACGCGCGCGCACCCGCCTTACTCAAGAAGTGGTCCTTGTCGCCGTAGAGGTAGGTGGTGGGCACCCGCACCTTGTCGTTCGCGAGCGAACCGATCGACGAGAACCGCATGGCGCGATACCAGTTGATCCCTCCGGTGAGCGCACCGTAGTCGACGATCTCGCGTGAGAGTCGTTCGGAGAAGCCGGGATACATCTCGAGTCGCCCACCGCCGTGCTTCGCGCCATACGCAATGACCCGCTCGGGCACCTTCGGCAGTTGGAAGAACCCCATGTACCACGATTTCAGCGCCTGTCCGCGGGGCATCGAGCGCAAGAAGGCACCGGTGTGCGGAACGGCCAACGTCGTCAACGTGGCAACCCGATCGGGGTGACGGGCCGCAACCGAATACGACACTGCCGCGCCCCAGTCGTGTCCGACGAGGTGGAAGCGCGGCGCGTCGAGCGCGTCCGCCAAGGCAATGACGTCGTCGACGAGTTCGCTGATTCGATAGTCGCGCACCGACTGTGGTCGCGCGGCGGGCGAATAGCCACGCTGATCGGGTGCAACGGTACGCAGTCCGCGCTCATTGAGTAGCGGTGTCACGTCCTCCCAACACGATGCGCGTTCCGGAAAGCCGTGCAGCAGGATCACCGGAATGTCCGACGCCGCACCGGGTATCGGACCGGAATCGACGACGTCGAAGGTCCATCCGTCTCGGCTGAACTCGGTGATCTTCTCGATCATGGCTCTCCAGATGCTCGGTCGGATACTGTGCGGTCGGATACGGCCTGGTGCGCGTGCGTACCGTCTGACGACGTCGGCGACCCACCCCCGCGCTCGGCGCGAAAGGTGGGCCGCCGATGGTGCTCTGACCCTACGTCAACTAGTGGTGCGTCACGTCAGCTTGTAGACCGTGGTGCCTCCGACCGTGGTGGCAGTGAAGTTCTGGGCCACCCAGGTGGAGATCGCAGAGTTGCCTCCGGGACCACCCTGACCGCCGCCGATGTAGTACGCGATCTTGCCTTCCTTCACGTACTGCTTGAACTCGTCGAGCGTCGGTGCGGGATCGCCACTCCATCCGCCGATCGCCATGACCGACTTACCCGTCGCAATCTCGATGTTCGCCGCCGACTGCGAGCCGTTGGTCGCCGCCGCCCAGGTGCTGTTGGTGCTCTGCAGCAGCTTCACCAGTTCGGCATTGGTCGACGACTCGCCGCCCGGACCGCCCATACCCATGCCGCCACCGAACGAGCGCGTGCTCTGGGTTCCGCTGCGCGACTGAGTTCCGCCGTTCGACTGGGTTCCGCCGTTCGACTGGGTTCCGCCGTTCGACTGGGTTCCGTTGGGAGGCTGACCCATTCCCGGCTGTCCCGAACTCGACTGCGCGGTGCCGTTCTGTGCGGCGCCGTTCTGTGCGGCGCCGTTCTGTGCGCTGCCGCCTCGCGAGCCGCTCGGACCGCCCCCGCCCGGTCCGCCCATGCCGCCCTGGACGCCGTTCGTCTGCACGGCCGTCGGGATCGACCCGTGGTGTGCCGTCGCGGCAGTGGCGATCGAGAATGCCGCTGCCCCTGCGAATCCCGCGATCGCTCCCGCGATGACGGAGGCCACGAACAGCTTCTTCAGTCCGAGCGCACCTCCCACGAGCACACCGATCACGGCGAGCACGGCCACGACGCCGATGATCCACCGGCACCAGACCGGACCCCACTCGTTGCGGTTGAGCAGGACGATCGACCACCCTGCGGCGAGACCGATCATGGCGCTCAACGCAATTCGTCCGTCCCAGTTGGCGCGACGTCGCCACGCGAACACCCCACCGAGCGCAACCATCGCGGCAACAGCAGGCGCCAGAGCCACCGTGTAGTAGGGGTGGATGATGCCGCTCATGTAGCTGAAGATCATCGCGGTGACCAGGAGCCAGCCACCCCAGGCGACAACCGCGCCCGCCTCAGTGCGATGAATACCGTTGCGATAGTTGAAGATCGGGAAGCTGCGGATCATCAGGTACACGCAGAAGGCGATGGCGAAGAGCGCGACAGGGAGCAACCATGAGATCTCGTTGCCCATCTCCGAGCTGAAGAGTCGACTCAGGCCCGTCGATCCGCCGAAGGAACCTCCTGCGCCGCCGCCACCGCCGCCAGGGCCTCCGCCCGAACCGCCGCTGATGCGTCCGACGCCGTTATAGCCCCAGACGAGGTCCATGAACGTGTTGTTCGTCGAGCCGCCGATGTAGGGACGTGAGCTGGCGGACGTCAGAATCGTCGCCACCACGAACCATCCGGCCGACACAACGAGAGCCACAGCCGCGACGATGAGTTGCCCAATTCGCTTGAGCCAACCGTTGTTTGCGAACAGCAGGTAGGCGAGCCCGAATGCAGGCAGCACCAACAGGCCCTGCAGCATCTTCGTCAGGAAGGCGAAGCCGAGCGCGACACCCACCAGCGCCAGCCACCGGCCGGAGTTCGTCGCGATCGCCCGTGCCAGGCAGTACCCCGCGGCAACCATCAAGAGCACCAGCAGTGCGTCGGGGTTGTTGAAGCGGAACATCAACGCGGCCGCAGGGGTGAAGGCGAGCACCGCGCCAGCGATCAGTCCCGCGGCGGTCCCCTGCCTCGGATCGGTGATCACTCGACGCATCGTCGCGTACATCAGCGCCACCGCCGCGACGCCCATCAGCGCCTGCGGCACCAACACGGCCCAACTGTTCATGCCGAAGATGCGCACCGAGAGTCCGGTCACCCACAGCGACGCCGGGGGCTTGTCGACGGTGATGAAATTCGACGGGTCGAGTGCTCCGAAGAACCACGCCTTCCAGCTCTGCGAGCCCGCCCACGCGGCCGCCGCGTAGAAGGTGTTGCCGTATCCGCTGGCGGAGAGATTCCACAGGTAGAGCACCGCGGTCGCCACGAGGAGTCCTGCAAGCGCGAACGGACTCCACCACACCGGACGCCCGGCCAATCGGCGACGCCTGGGCGTCGGTGGTGAATCGTCGGCGGGCGGCGATACGTCGCGCCGCTCCAGAACTGCGGTCATCATTCCTCCAGAATCTCGGTGTGAGGCAGAAGTCTCGGTTGGGTTCGTCTACCAGAATCCGAGACCCCGCTACCGCGACCCTGGACCCTCGCTGGGAGAAGTCTGTGAACGCGGGCGTCCGTCAGTCGACGAGTGCGAGCACCCTCGCCGGACCACCCGTTCCGCCCGCGAACCGAGGCGCTCCCACGACGACGCGCGCACCCGCGGGCGGAACGTCCGTCAGGTTGGCCAACGCCTCCACCGCGTACCGCCCGGCACCGAGAATCGCTGTGTGCGCGCCGACGCCGCCCTTGATGTCGACGCTCAAGGTGTCGGTCCCCAGCGCCGACACCCCCCGTTCGGTCACCAACATCTGCGCCGCGGCGGGATCAAACCCTGGCGCGTCGGCTCCGCCTGTCGCGGGTTGCCACCCGGAATGCAGCGCCACCAAGGCACGCGCCGGAATGCGACCGTGAACGCGTTCGTACCCTTCGACGTCGCGTTCTGTCAGGACCGCCCGCCGATTTCCGCGCGCAGCGGCCGCGATACTGATCACCACCAGCGGCACCACGAGGTCGCGCGCCGGTATCGCGTCGACCGTTCGCCCGCCTGCGATCTTGTGCGCCGGGGCGTCGACGTGGGTCCCCGAGTGCTCGGCGAACGACATCCACCTGGTGGCGAAGCCCGAGTTGCCGGGCCCGACTCGGGACGTCTGCACGCTGACCACCGGCGGGTTACCGGGCCACATCGGGAAGCCCGGTCCCAGTCGATGGGTGAGGTCGACGACTCGCGTCGCACCGGGCTGAGCCGAGGCGCGCGCAGGTCGCGACGCAATACCGACCCCGACCGCCGCGGCGCCGGCCGCAGCGGTCATCTGCAACGCGGTCCGACGACTGAACCGCCTGGCTTCCTCGTGCGCATGCCGCACCACGTCGTCGTCACACATAGCTGCCGTCACACATAGCTGCCGTCACTCATCGCTGTCGTCACACATCACCGGGTCACACATGAATCAGGCTCCTGGTCGGATTCGTAGGATCTGATCGGTTCCGGTGTCCGTTCCGACGAGAAGCGAGCCGTCCCTGTCGACCGCCAGGGCACGCAGTCGCCCATACCGATCCGACAAAGCCTCGTCGACGTGGACGACCCGCGTTCCGCTGTCGTCGAGCTTCACCACAACCAACTTCTCGGCCTTCTGCGCCGCGATGACGACTGCCCCGTTCCAGTCGCCCCAGCCGCTGCTCGGCAAGAACTGCAGTGCGGGCGTTGCGATCGTCGGGTTACCCGACTTCCAGATCGGACCGACCGCACCCGGTACCCGCGTGGGGTCGGTCATCGGCACCGATTCGTCGTAGATCACTGGTGCGCGGTCGGGCCGGTAACCGTAGTTGGCGCCGGGCCGGATGAGGTTGAGCTCGTCGTCGACGCTGGTGCCCTGCTCGATCGAGTAGACCCGTCCGCTGCCCGGTTGCACCGCGATGCCCTGCACGTTGCGGTGGCCGAGCGTCGCGATCGGGCTCGCGGGGTCGGGGTTGCCGGCAGCGGGCCTGCCTGTTGCGGCTTTGACGTGTAAGACCTTGCCGCCCAACGACTGTCGACTCTGCGGGTACCCAGCCGTCGCGTTGTCGCCGGTGCCGATCCACAGAGTCCCGTCCGACGCCGCGGCCAACCCGCATCCCGCGTGTCTGCCGCCCGCGTTCAACGGGATACCTGCCAGCACCGTTCGCTCCCGCTGCATGCTCGACCAGTCCTGCGACACCCGCCACGAGGCGACCGTGACCTGCTGCCCGGTGTTCGGCCACGGCAGCGGCACGCTTCCGACACCTTGCGGAATCTTGGCGCCCTGCGCGACCGACGATTCGGTGCCTGCCTTCTCGGCCTGACATGAATAGATTCGACGATTCTGCGCGAATCCCGGATCAACCGCGAGACCCATGAGTCCGGCTTCGCGGTGCACCCAGAGCGCGCTCAAATCGGCCCGGACAGCCTTCGGCGCCTGTCCCGGCCTGATGGCCACGAAACGGCCGGCACGCTCGGTCACGAGAGCCGTGCCGTCTGGTGCGGTGACGATATCCCAGGGGTGGCTCAGCCCGGTCGCGATCGAACTGACCGCAAGGCCGGGCGTGGCCTTCGCTGACGGGGCACCTGCCACGGTTCCCGCGATACCGGCTGCGACGACACACGAGATCACACCGGTTTTGAGTACGCTGCGCTGCGGCGACATGGGCCAACCGTAACGGCTCACACGCGTCCGGGGATCGAGAACCCGACGAATCGCCCTTGGCGGGAGATCCCGACCTCTACCGTCCCGGCAGGAACTTCAGCGACCGCACCGCGAGCGGGGTGACCGCGCGGTAGACACTCTTCGGAACTCCGGGTGCCTTGTCGATGCCGATGAAGCGCTGCTCGGCGATCGTCTGCGGCTCGGTGTACTTGAGCAGCCCCTCTTCGCCGTGGCGTCGGCCGACACCTGAGATGCCCATGCCGCCCATCGGCGCTGCGGTCGACGCCCACGCTGCCGCGTAGCCCTCGTTGATGTTGACGGTGCCGGCGCGCAACTGCTCCGCGATCGCCTGCGCCTCGTCGCTGCTGCCAGCGAAGACGCTCGCGTTGAGACCGTAGTCGGTGTCGTTGGCCAGCTTGATCGCTTCGTCTGTGGAGTCGACCGGATACACCGACACGACCGGGCCGAATGTCTCGTTGCGGAAGCAGGTCATCTCGTCGGTCACGCCCGACAACACGGTCGGCTCGAAGAAGAAGGGGCCGAGGTCGGCGCGACGCTTGCCGCCGGCGACCACCGTTGCCCCCTTCGACACGGCGTCGTCGACGTGCGCTTCGGCCGTCTCGACCTGTGCGGCCGAAGCCAGCGACCCCATGTCGACGTTGAAGTCGTAGTTGGCCCCGAGCTTCATGTTGCGGACAAACGTGCCGAACTTCTCGGTGAACTCCTCGGCGATAGCCTTGTCGACGTACAGCCGCTCGATCGAGATGCACAACTGGCCGGAGTTCGAATAGCACGCTCGCGCAGCACCTTCGACGGCGTGGTCGATCTTGGCGTTGGCGGTCACGATCATCGGGTTCTTGCCGCCGAGTTCCGCGGAGAAACCGATGAGTCGACGCCCCGCCTGCTCGGCGAGCGAGGCTCCGGTCTCCGACGATCCGGTGAACATCACGTAGTCGCAGGTGGCCATGATGGCCTGTCCCACAACACTTCCCGGACCCGGGACCACCGCGAAGAGCGCGGGCGGCAGACCGGCCTCGTACAACAGCTCAGCCAGCGCGAGCGAACAGTAGGGGGTTTGGCTGTCGGGCTTGATCACCACGCCGTTGCCCGCGAGCAGGGCGGCGACCGCATCCGAAACCGCAAGTGTGAGTGGGTAATTCCACGGGCTGATCACTCCGACGACGCCCTTGGGCTGATACCGCACCCGCACCTTGGTGGCACCGGGCAGCATGCCCTGCACCTTGCGCTCGGCGAGCATCTTGGGGCCGTGCGTCGCGTAGTACCGCGCAGTCAGCGCGACGTCGACAACCTCTTCCTGCGCGTACGAACGAGCCTTGCCCGTCTCGGCCTGCGCGATATCCATCAACGACGCCGCGTTGGCGAACACCAACTCGGAGAACTTCTTGAGCACCTTCGCGCGCTCTGCGGGCGACTGCTTGGCCCACCCCTGCTGAGCGGCACGCGCCCGCGACACCGCGGTCTCGAGATCCTCGGCGGTGGCAACCGGGATGGTCGCCATCTCGACGCCGCTGAACGCTTCGAGGATGGATCGGGTCGGGCGTGCGGCAGCGTTGTCGATCGCTACCAATGCGCCGAGTCGTTCGAAGTAGTCGGGGGTTGGCTTGGGCATCGGAGCCTCCTGCTGCGTGGGAAGTGGTCGAGAGTCGAGAAGTCGGAAGGTCAGGGTGCGACGAGGACGATGCCGTCGTCGTCGGAGTACACGGTGTCGCCCGGCGTGAAGGTGACTCCACCCAGCGTCAGCGGTACGTCGCGCTCACCTGCTCCGGTCTTGGTGGATTTGCGGGGATTGGTGCCGAGCGCCTTCACGCCGATCTCCATTCCACCGATGGTCTTGGCGTCGCGAATCGCGCCGTTCGCGATGATCCCGACCCAGCCGTTCGACCGGCCCAGCTCCGCGATGATGTCGCCGACCAACGCCGTGTGCACCGAGGCATCACCGTCGATCACCAGCACACCGCCGGGGTTCGACTCCCCGAGGATCGACTTGAGCAGGGCGTTGTCCTGAAAGCAGCGGACCGTCGTCACGGTTCCGACGAACTCACGGACCCCGCCGTACTGGGTGAACTGGAGATCGCAACTACGGACGTCTGCACCGATCTCGTCGACGAGGTCGGCCGTGGGAGTGAAAGTCAGCTCTGCCATGACGTACAGCATAGGTGTGACGCGCGGTCATGGGTACCTCAGGTTACCGGGCGGTAAGAAGCGCGCTCTCGATCAGCGCAACTGATCGATCGCGTCCGCGATCTCGTCGGGAACCTCCAACACGACGAAATGGCGCGAGACGATCGGCACCAGCCGACCACCGAGCATGCGCGCGTAGCGGGCCTGCTTCCACAGCCAGAAGCTCTGCCACGCCTTCGGCCCGGAAAGCGCGGCGACCACGATCACCGGAACCCGGGGCATCGGATGGCTCTTGCGCATGCGACGCAGCGACGCGTTGATCGCCGGGAAGGCCGCGTTCTCCACCATCGTGGCGAGCAGCATCGGCCAGTTACCGAAGACCCTCGCTGCCCAGTAGTGCTCGTGATCGTAGAACCCCTCCGGGGGCCTGGGTAGCACCACAGTCCGTACTCGCGAGAATCCGCGCCGCGGAAGGCGAAACCGCTCCGTGACTCCTCTCGCCGTGTCGATCATCTTGTGCGCGTTGTCGATTCGCACACCGAGCGGTACCACCCGCCACGGCAGGAGTACATACGAGCCGTCGAGCATCGCAACCGCCGCAGTGCGCGACGGATGGACTCGCGCGAAAGCCTCGACATACAGCGAGGCAACCGAATGTCCGACGATCGTCACAGGCTCCGCGATCCGCAGCGCATCGAGGACGCCCGTCATCCACGAGACCTCGAGCGCCAGGGTCAGCACACGACCTCGCGGAAGTTGTTCGGACAGGCCATATCCAGGGCGATCGAATCGAATCACCCGCCAACCACGCTCGACGAGTCGTGCGGCGAGATGGTCGAGATCGAACCAGTTACTCCCCATCGCAGCCATCAGCAGCAGTGGGCGCCCGACACCCTCGTCGACGACGTGGATGTGCTGGCCATCGACGTCGACGATCTGCCCGGGTGGCGGCCGATCGACCTCGCGACGACCGTCGGCCACCACTCAGCTCTCCTGCGGTTTGGCCAGCGGAAATGCCAGCGATTCGCGAATCGACTGACCCGTGATCAACATGACCACACGGTCGACGCCGACGCCGAGACCGCCGGTCGGCGGCATCGCGTATTCGAGTGCCTGCAGGAAGTCCTCATCGAGTTCCATCGCCTCCGGATCGCCGTCGGCAGCCAGAACCGATTGCGCGGTAAGCCTTTTACGCTGCTCCACCGGATCGGTCAGCTCCGTGTACGCGGTACCGAGTTCGACGCCCCACGCCACCAGATCCCACCGCTCGGCCACTCCCGGCTCGCTCCGATGAGCGCGCGTGAGCGGCGAGACCGACGTCGGGAAATCGGTGTAGAACGTCGGGAAAGTGGTGCGGTCCTCACCGAGATGCTCGTAGAGTTCCTGCACTATCGCGCCCGCGTCCCAGTCCGGACGGAACGCGA
Organism: Gordonia sp. 852002-51296_SCH5728562-b; assembly: GCF_001665475.1. NCBI lineage: Bacteria > Bacillati > Actinomycetota > Actinomycetes > Mycobacteriales > Gordoniaceae > Gordonia > Gordonia sp. 852002-51296_SCH5728562-b. The sequence goes on from NZ_LZMI01000061.1 coordinate 89,766, forward strand.
TGTCGAGGCGCCTGCAGACCTCGCGGAGATGTTCCACCGACGTCTCCGGCGTGATCTCCTCATCAGCGCCCTCCGACACCACCCCGTAGACGGTCTTCACCGGCCACTGCCCGGAGATGTCGATGCGCTGCTCGTTACCCTCGTCGTCGTAGCGCACGATCACCGGCTCACCGTAGGCGGCGGTGGCCGCGAACTGGATCATCTCCCGCGTGAGATCGAGCATCTTCAGGTAATCACTGTGCGCCTCATAGGCTTCCAGGCTCGTGAACTCCGGATTGTGACTGAAGTCGACGCCTTCGTTGCGGAAGTTCCTGCCGATCTCGAACACCTTCTCCACGCCGCCGACGCACAACCGCTTGAGGTACAGCTCCGGTGCGATGCGCAGGTAGAGGTCGAGGTTGTAGGCGTTGATGTGGGTCGTGAACGGGGTCGCGTTCGCGCCACCGTGGATCTGCTGCAGTATCGGGGTTTCGACTTCGAGATAGCCACGGGCAGAGAGGAAGTCACGCAGCGACTTGACGACGACGCTCCGCGTGGCAAGCAACTGTCGCGAACGTGGATTGATCGCGAGGTCGACGTAGCGTTGCCGCACACGGGCTTCCGGGTCTGTCAGGCCCGCCCACTTGTCGGGTAGCGGACGCAGCGACTTTCCGATCATCGCCCAGCGATCCACAAGCACCGATACCTCACCCTTGCGGCTCGTACCCATGTCACCGTGAACCTCGACCAGATCACCGAGGTCGACGTCGGACGCGAAATCCCTTGAGCCGGAATCGAGTCGCGACACTTCGACTAGGATCTGCACCTGCCCGGACCAGTCATGGACGTCGGCAAAGACCACCTTGCCGAAGTCGCGCAGTCGCGTGATGCGCCCGGCGATCGACACCGGCGTACCTGCAGGCGCCGCGATGGCCTCCGCGATCGAGTGCGACGGCGGATCGGCGGGTGGATATGGGTCGACGCCGTCGTCGATCATCCTGTCCAGCTTGGCAAGTCGCACCCGGACCTGCTCCGGACGGTGGGCTGCGACGGCGTTCTGGGCCTCCGCCTCGGCGTCGAGTTCAGCGATCAACGCGTCGACATCGATGCCGGCGGGAATCGACGGCTGTCCCGCGGTGTACTGCTGCTTGCGGCCGAACCTTGGCAGCCTGACGAAGCCCTCGGTGACGACAGCCGCCAGCCCCGCTCGCGCGAGGATTCGGGTGTCCTCGAAGCAGAGGAAGCGAGGCTGCCAGTCGGGAAGGTATTTGGCGTTGGACCGGTAGAGCGACTCCATCTGAAAGAACTTGGAGCCGAACATCAGCACGGCGTAGCTCGCACGCATGACAGGGCCCGCGCCGATCTCCTGCCCCTTCTCGAACACGGCGCGGAAGGTGGCGAAGTTCAGCGAGATGTCGGTGATCCCGAAGTTCTCCGAGTCGCGGCACAGGTCGCTGACCATTGTCTCCACGACGCCGTTGATGCCGCTGCGATCGCGGCGCATCAGATCGAGCGAGACCCCGCGCTTACCCCACGGAACGAATGACAGCATCCCGACGACCTTCTCGTCGGGCTGTCCCTCGTTCAGGACCGCCTCCACAAGCAGGCAGTCACCGTCTGCGGGATCGCCGATTCGCGAGAGCGCCATCGCGAAGCCGCGCTCCTCCTCGGTGTCGCGCCAGGCGTCGGCCCGCGCGATCACGTCGGCCATCTCGGTCGGCGGAATGTCGCGGTGCCTGCGGATGCGGGTGGTGACGCCTGCGCGGCGCGTTCGTGTCACCGCCTGGCGCACGCCCTTCATGGTCGGCCCGCTGATCGTGTACTGGCGCGTGTGCAGGATCGCCTCGTCGCCGATGTTCAGCGAGGTGAACCCCGCGGCATCGAATGCTGCCGCGCCTCGCTCACTCGAACCCATCGCCGCGGGATGCCACCCGTAGCGCTCGCAGAGCACCAGGAATTCGGCGATCGCGTCCGGCCACGACTCTGGGTCGCCGATCGGATCGCCACCCACAAGACCCACACCCAGTTCGACACGGTAGGTGATCGCCGCGCGACCGTCGCGCGAGAAGACAACCGCTTTGTCGCGTCGCGTCGAGAAGTAGGCCAACGAGTCGTCGTCGTTGAATCGCGTGATCAGCGCCCGGATCAGTCGTTCGTCGGTCGCCGTCATCAGCGACTTGAGCCGCTGCGATCGGAAGAGCACCGACGCCGCGACGATCAGCGCGAGCGCACCGAACAGACCCAGTGCGCCATTGACCGGCGGATACGCGTGATGGCCGTCGAAAGTCCGCTGGTCGATCGCGGCGAACGCAACGACCCGGTTGAACGCGTAGGGCAGACGCTCGGAGCGTTCCAGACTGCCCGGGAACAGCCACACCAGCGCGAACCCGATGCCGGTTGCCACGACAAGTCCGACCACCAGCACCACGAGCGCGCGCAGTAGGGCGCCACGTCGAACCCTCGTGTAGAACTGCCGATACGTGACGAGCAGGAAGATCAGCGCGATGAGGTCGATACCGAGACCGATCACGATGTTCATGCGCTCGGCGTCGTCGACGTCGAAGTCGTCGGCGACCGGCTGCCACAACAGCACCGCGTTGCCCGCCATGAACAGCAGCAGGTAGATGACGCAGATCCACCACGCGATGCGCTTGCGCGCCGTCAGTGCGATGGCGACGAGGGCCAACACGAACGACCACGCGAAGCTCGTGTCCGGCATCGACATGATGAAGTCGTCCACGTAGTCGCGCGGAACGTGAATCCAGTGACGGAAGAACGGGAAGATGCTCGACAGCAACGCGATGGTCGCCATGATCCCGACGACGAGTCCCGCGATCCGCGGCGCCTGGCTGCCGAATCCGCGGGGGTGGCGGATCCGCTCGAGCAGATCAGCCGAACGACGATCCGCCTCCGCCCGGTGCGATCGCTGCACCGCGACGTCGGGATCTGTGGGAGCACTTGAACGTGCGTGAGATGGGGACTCGACCGCCATGGATCAAAGGTAGTTCACCCGGGATTCGACGGTGCGTACGCTTCGCCGGTCAGGCAGTATCTCAGGCATGGACGACGACGCATTCGACGTACCTGTACGGGGTGACGCGATCAGGCTCGGTCAGTTCTTGAAATTGGCGAACCTCATCGAGTCCGGAGCCGAGGCGAAGGAGGTCATCTCCGACGGTCTCGTCACGGTGAACGGCGATGTGGAAACACGCAGAGGTCGACAGTTGATAGTCGGCGACGTGATCTCTCTGGGCGACGCATCGGCGCGGGTCACCGAGGGGTGACCGGCGACCTGCTCACGCAGTCAGTCGCTTGAGCTCCGCCGCGGTGACGAGGCGTTCGGCCTCTGCGGGGAATCGCGGCGCCTCACGATGGCGGCCGAGTCGGCCGCCTGTGATGGCACTCAGCATTGAGTGTCGACGGGGTGTCTGGAACGTTGCTGCCAGCTTCATGACGATACGTTTCCTGCGTCAGAACGGATTCGATCTTTACTATCTTGTATTGCCGACTGCGTCGGCGCAACCTCACCCTTCGTATCGATCGTCACACAGGATTCGTTACCAGTCAGAGACCGACGCGCGGTTCAGCCCAATCCGGCGAGAAACTGATGTGCCCATTCCACGGCCGTCACACCTGGCTTGACCTCGAAACGTCCGTAGTCGCCGTGTGAACCCGACTGCAAGAACCGGTTGAACTCGATGATCTGCTGCCGCGCTCGAGCGTTGCTCAGCTCGTTGACGACGTTGCCCGGCCCGCCCCTGGTCAGCATCTCGTTGACGATTGCCCCCGCCTCGGCCTGATACTGGCCGACCTGGCTGGGCGTCGGATCACTGGTTTCAGCGAGGTAGCCGATCACGCGCGTCACGTAGTACTCACGCGGCACGTTGCAGTAGAGATCCTTGGGCGCGCAAATGGTGAAGGCGCGCGGCAGCACGTAGCCCATGCCGTCAAGGCGTGGCCCGCCGCTACCCTGCCCGGCTAGGGGCGGCCCGACCAGGTTGTCTTTCGACGACCGCCGAGGGTCTGCGATCAGCACGACTCCCGCGACCTGCTGCGGACGGATCTTCTCGCGGCCGGTACCGATCTCCGACGCGACGTCGCCCGCGGCGTCGGCACCCTGGCTGTAACCGGTGAGCGCGATCTTGGTGCCCGGGCAACGCTTGAGCATCTCCAGGGCAAGACCCTTGGTATTGGCTACGGCCTGTGCCTTCGACTTTCCGTAGATGGCGCTCTCCCACGGGAACGCCGTGGCGTCGTAGCCGACATAGGAGACCTTGGTGTCAGGCCCGAGATTCGATGTGACGGAACCGAGCAGACCTGGTCCGTCCGACCATGTGCCGGGTATTGCCAAGACGTACACCTTGGGGCACGGTCCCGGCGCGGCCGATGCCGACCCCGCCGATGCAACCCCGACGCCACACGCCGCCAACACCACCGCAACTGCGATCCCAAGAAGCCTGCGCACTGACCTGTACCTCCACGAACACGTATCCGCGACACGATCGCCGCGATCCAACCCACAGAGTGTAGGCAGGGATGCACCCATCCGGCAGCGTCGTCTCACCGAACTCTCATAGAACGTTTGTCTACAGAGCCGAGTGATCCGACACATGAGGAGGCCCACGATGGTCGACGTCTCGCGCACCTTCACTGTCCGACAGCCGCGTGAGGTGATCGTCGCCTACCTGCGCGACTTCTCCCACGCCGAGGAATGGGACCCGGGGACAGTGGAATGCACGCAGGAGGACAACGCCCCGATCGCACTTGGCACGCGTTGGCACAACAAGTCGAAGCTCTTCGGAATCTCGACCGAGCTGACCTACGAACTGACGCGCGACGACCCCGACCACGTCGTGTTCTCCGGCTCCAACAAGACCGCCACGACGTCGGACGACCTCTCGTTCACCGACCTCGGCGACGGAACGACGAGCGTCACCTACCGTGCGCTCGTCGACTTCCACCGCTTCAAGCTGATCGGCGAACCCCTCTTCAGCTCCATCTTCGGCCGCCTCGCCGACTCGGTGCCCACCCAGATGACGAGCGTGCTCGAGAAGCTCTGAGCGCCCCGACCGCCGGTCAAGCGCTTTTCGCTGGTCGAGCCGTCCCGCTGGTCGAGATCACCACCCAGCGGGGCAGGTCAGCGCTGCGCGACCTGCGTCGGCACGATCGGTGCGGGCAGATCCGACGCGCCCGCGAGGTACCGGTCCGCGGCGGCCGCAGCCGAGCGACCCTCCGCGATGGCCCACACGATCAGCGACTGTCCGCGCCCGGCATCGCCCGCGACGTACACGCCCTCCTGCCCGACCGCGGCAAAGTCGTTGTCGCGCTTGATGTTGCCGCGCTGGTCGTATTCGACGCCCAGCTTGTCGAGCAGGTCGACGCGCTCAGGACCGACGAAGCCCATGGCCAACAGCACCAGATCGCACTCGAGCTCGAAGTCTGAGCCCTCGACCTTCTCGAATCGACCGTCACGCATGGCAACTTCGTGCGCCTTGAGCGCGGTGACCTTGCCGTTCTCGCCGATGAACTGCTCGGTGTTGACCGAGAAAACCCGCTCGCCGCCCTCTTCATGGGCAGACGACACGCGATACATCAGCGGGTACGTCGGCCACGGGGTCGACTCGGCTCGCTCGGTCGGCGGCTTGGGCATGATCTCGAACTGGTGTACAACCTCAGCGCCTTGACGCAGCGACGTGCCGAGGCAGTCGGCGCCGGTGTCGCCGCCGCCGATGATGACGACCTTCTTGCCCTTGGCACTGATCTGCCCGTCGACGGTGTCGCCGAGCTGAATTCGATTGGCCTGCGGCAAGAACTCCATCGCCTGGTGGATACCGTCGAGCTCGCGGCCCGGAATCGGCAGATCGCGACCGATCGTCGAACCCATCGCGAGCACAACGGCGTCGAAGTCCTGACGAAGCTGCGCGACGGTGATGTCGACGCCGACGTTGACACCGGTACGGAAGACGGTGCCCTCGGCCCTCATCTGTTCGAGACGACGGTCGATGTGCCGCTTCTCCATCTTGAACTCGGGGATGCCGTAACGCAGCAGTCCGCCGATGCGGTCGGCACGCTCATACACGTAGACCGTGTGGCCCGCACGGGTGAGCTGTTGCGCCGCTGCGAGTCCCGCGGGCCCCGAACCGACGACGGCAACCGACTTGCCAGTCCGCTCGCTCGGCAGCACGGGCTGCACCCAGCCGCTGTCGAAGGCGTTGTCGATCAGCTCCACCTCGACCTGCTTGATGGTCACCGCGGGCTGATTGATACCGAGCACGCACGACGCCTCGCACGGCGCCGGGCACAGACGCCCCGTGAACTCCGGGAAGTTGTTGGTCGCGTGCAGGCGCTCGATGCCTTCTTTCCACTGATCCCGGTAGACCAGGTCGTTCCACTCCGGGATCAGGTTGCCCAGCGGACAACCGTTGTGGCAGAACGGGATACCGCAGTCCATGCAGCGGCTGGCCTGGGTCTGTAGCTCCGACTTGTCGAACTCGTTGTAGACCTCTTTCCAGTCCATCAACCGCAGGTCGACCGGCCGCCGCTCGGGCAGTTCACGCTCGGTGTGCTTGAGGAATCCTCTGGGGTCAGCCACGTGCGGCCTCCATGATCGCTTCGTTCACGTCTCGTCCGGACTTCTCTGCGGCGTCGATCGCAGCCAGCACGCGCTTGAAATCGCGCGGCATGACCTTGGCGAACGCCCGCTGGGTGTTCTCCCAATCGGCGAGGATCGCCGCGGCGACCGGCGACGCCGTCTCGCCACGATGTTCACCGATGATGCCGGACAAGAACTCGATGTCTTCGTCGTCGAGTGGTTCGAGGTCGACGAGTTCGGGGTTCAGGTTGGTACCCAGCTTGTTCTCCGGGTCGTACACGTAGGCGATGCCGCCCGACATACCGGCCGCGAAGTTGCGTCCGGTGTCGCCGAGCACCACCACACGTCCACCGGTCATGTACTCGCAGCCGTGATCGCCGACGCCCTCGACCACCGCGGTGGCACCGGAGTTACGTACGCAGAAACGCTCTCCCACGACGCCGCGCAGGAAGATCTTACCCTTGGTGGCACCGAAGCCGATCACGTTTCCGGCGATGATGTTGTCTTCTGCGACAAAGCCTTCCGGCGTATTCGCCGGCGGGCGCACCACGATACGTCCACCCGAGAGGCCCTTACCGACGAAGTCGTTGGCGTCGCCCTCGAGTCGAAGCGTGATGCCCTTCGGCACGAACGCACCGAAGCTATTGCCTGCAGAACCCTCGAAGTCGATGATGATCGTGCCCTCGGGAAGCCCTTGCGCGCCATGCGTCTTGGTGACCTCATGGCCGAGCATCGTTCCGACGGTGCGGTTCACGTTGGTGATCTTCGACGTGAACGACACCCGGGTGCCGTGATCGATCGCCTCACGACTCTGCGCGATGAGCTGCTGGTCGAGCGCCTTCTCTAAACCGTGGTCCTGCACGCCGGAGCAGTACAGATCCTGGTTCATGAACGGCGATTCGGGCGTCGACAGAATCGGCGACAGATCGAGCTTGCCCGCCTTCGACGACTTCCAGTGTGCGAGCGCCTTGGTCGTGTCGAGAGCCTCGACGTGGCCGACGGCCTCCTGCAGCGTGCGGAACCCGAGGCGAGCGAGCAGCTCGCGTACCTCTTCTGCGATGAACATGAAGAAGTTCTCGACGAACTCCGGCTTGCCGGTGAAACGCTCACGCAGCAGCGGATTCTGGGTGGCGACGCCGACCGGGCAGGTGTCGAGATGGCAGACGCGCATCATGACACAACCCGAGACGACGAGAGGCGCCGTCGCGAAGCCGAACTCCTCGGCTCCGAGCAGTGCACCGATCACCACGTCGCGGCCGGTCTTGAGCTGACCGTCGACCTGCACCGAGATGCGGTCGCGAAGTCCGTTGAGCAGCAAGGTCTGCTGCGTCTCGGCGAGACCGATCTCCCAGGGGGCACCGGCATGCTTCAACGACGTCAGCGGCGACGCACCGGTACCGCCATCGTGGCCGGAGATCAGCACGACGTCGGCGTGTGCCTTCGACACACCCGCGGCGACCGTTCCGACGCCGAGCTCACTGACGAGCTTCACGTGAACGCGCGCTTGCGGATTGGCGTTCTTCAGATCGTGGATCAGCTGGGCGAGATCCTCGATCGAGTAGATGTCGTGGTGCGGCGGCGGCGAGATTAGGCCGACGCCCGGCGTCGAACCACGAACCTCGGCGACCCACGGGTACACCTTGTGCGGCGGAAGCTGGCCACCCTCACCGGGTTTCGCGCCCTGCGCCATCTTGATCTGGATGTCGGTGCAGTTGCTCAGGTAGTGCGAGGTGACACCGAAGCGTCCCGACGCGACCTGCTTGATCGCACTGCGACGCCAGTCGCCGTTCTCGTCGTGATGGAAACGACGCGGATCCTCGCCGCCCTCACCGGAATTCGACCGTCCGCCGAGTCGGTTCATGGCGATCGCCAAGGTCTCATGTGCCTCGGCCGAGATCGAACCGAAACTCATCGCCCCCGTCGAGAAGCGCTTGACGATCTCGCTCGCGGGTTCGACCTTGTCGATCGGGATCGGGTCGCGATCGCCGAAGTTGAAGTCGAACAGTCCACGCAGAGTTGCCATTCGGGCCGACTGATCGTCGACCATCTTGGTGTACTCCTTGAACACCTTGTACTGACCGCTGCGCGTTGCGTGCTGAAGCTTGAACACGGTGTCCGGGTTGAATAGGTGGTACTCACCCTCGCGCCGCCACTGGTACTCGCCGCCGACCGGGAGCTCACGGTGTGCGCGCTCGGACGGACGGTCGTTGAACGCCAAGGCATGTCGCGTTGCGACGTCGGCGGCGATCTCGTCGAGCCCGACGCCTCCGAGCTGGCTGTTCATCCCGCTGAAGAACTCGTCGACGGTGTCCTGGTCGAGACCGATCACCTGGAAGAGCTGAGCGCCGGTGTACGAGGCGACCGTGGAGATGCCCATCTTGCTCATCACCTTGAGCACGCCCTTGCCTGCGGCCTTGACGTAGTTGTTGCGGGCGGTCTCGAAATCGATATCGCCGAGCACTCCGCGCTCGACCATGTCCTCGATCGATTCGAATGCCATGTACGGATTGACCGCTGCCGCACCGAATCCCACCAACGTGGCGACGTGGTGGACCTCGCGGCAATCACCCGATTCGACGATCAGGCCGACGCGCGTGCGCTTGCGCTCGCGGACCAGATGATGGTGAACCGCGGCCGTCAGCAGCAACGACGGGATCGGCGCGAGCGTCTCGTCGGACTCGCGGTCGCTGAGCACGACGAGGCTCACACCGTCGTCGATGGCAGCACTGACCTTGGCGCGGATCTCGTCGAGCGCCTTGCGCAACCCGGCACCACCCTCGGCCACCGGGTAGAGCCCGTGGATCTGGATGCTGCGGAAGTCGGGCAGCGCGTCGTCCTCGTTGATCCGGACCAACTTGGCAAGGGTGTCGTTGTCGATCACCGGTGAGGGAAGCGCGATCTGGCGGCATGACTCGGGACCCGGGTGCAGCAGATCGGCTTCGGACCCGATGGTTCCGCCGATGCTGGTGACGATCTCCTCGCGGATCGCGTCGAGCGGCGGGTTGGTCACCTGCGCGAAGAGCTGTTGGAAGTAGTCGAACAGCATCCGCGGGCGTGCCGACAACACCGCGATCGGGGTGTCGGTACCCATCGAGCCGATGGCCTCGGCTCCGGTCTTCGCCATCGGCGCGACCAGCAGGTTGAGCTCCTCGGTGGTGTAACCGAACACCAACTGCCGCAACGTGACCCGGTGGTGGGACATGTGCTCATGCGGCAAGGCTTTGACGTGGTCGATGTGGACGAGGCCCTTCTCGAGCCACTCCGCGTACGGATGCTCGGCGGCGAGTTCGTCTTTGATCTCCTCGTCGTCGACGATGCGGCCGGCCTCGGTGTCGACGAGGAACATGCGGCCCGGCTGCAGTCGCAGCTTCTGCACGACGTCGGCCTGGTCGATGTCGAGCACGCCGACCTCGGAGGCCATCACGACGAGGCCGTCCTTGGTGACCCAGATTCGGCTGGGGCGCAGGCCATTTCGGTCGAGCACAGCGCCGACGACGGTGCCGTCGGTGAAGCACACCGATGCCGGTCCGTCCCACGGCTCCATGAGTGACGCGTGGTACTCGTAGAACGCGCGGTGCTCCGGCTTCATCGCCTCCTGACGTTCCCACGCCTCGGGGATCATCATCAGGACCGCGTGGGGCAGGCTGCGCCCACCGAGGTGCAGCATCTCGAGCACCTCGTCGAAGCGTGCCGTGTCCGACGCTCCGGGCGTACACACGGGGAAGATCTTCTGCGCTGCGCCGTCGCCGAACAGCGACGTGTCGATCAGTGCCTCACGGGCACGCATCCAGTTCTCGTTGCCGGTGACGGTGTTGATCTCACCGTTGTGGGCGACTCGTCGGAACGGATGCGCGAGCGGCCACGACGGGAAGGTGTTGGTCGAGAAGCGCGAGTGCACGAGGCCCAGCGCGCTCTCCACCCGCGAATCCTGCAGGTCGAGGTAGAACTCCCGCAGCTGCGGGGTGGTGAGCATGCCCTTGTAGACGAAGGTCGTGCCCGACAGGCTCGGGAAGTAGACGGTCTCGCGGCCCGGGCCGTCGGCGCCTGCACCCTTGTTGCCGAGCTCGTGCTGAACACGCTTGCGCACGACGAATGCCTTGCGCTCGAGCTCCATGCCCGACGCGCCGGCGAGGAACACCTGACGGAAGGTCGGCATCGCGTCGCGCGCGAGCGCACCGAGGCCGTTCTCGTTGGTGGGTACCTCGCGCCAGCCGAGCACGGTCAGACCTTCGGACTCGATGATCTTCTCGACGCCCTCGGCGGCGGTCGCGGCGTCGTTCGAGCCCTGCGGCAGGAAGGCGATACCGGTCGCGTAGCTGCCCTCGGCGGGCAGTTCGAAGTCGACAACCTCACGCAGGAAGCGGTCGGGGACCTGGATCATGATTCCGGCACCGTCGCCGGTGTTCGGCTCTGCGCCCGCGGCACCACGATGCTCGAGGTTGATCAGCGCGGTGATCGCCTTGTCCACGATGTCGCGGCTGCGACGACCATGCATGTCGACAACAAACGCAACACCGCACGCGTCGTGTTCGTTGGCCGGGTCATAGAGCCCAATGGGGCCTGGAGCGTGCTTCATGTATTCGCCTCACTAGGTGCGCGACGTTGCGCAGAGCTGTCACCCGTTTCGTCGTTGACAGCAGTCCTACCGAGCCAACAGAATCCACCCTCATCGTGGGCTGACCTGGGCTGATCCTGTGATCACTCGGTGGCTGCCTCGTGCCAGCGCCGTTGCTGGCGGGGGTGTGCCGACCCTGAGATCGCGCTGACACCCCACTGCTTCATGAGCATTGTCGAATATTTTCTCACGGGGGGTACCCAGTATTGAAATCCGGCTACCACATCGCCGCTGATTGCGCAGGTTACGCACAACGAACAAGGCGTCGAACCCCTATCCTGAGTCGGTGGAATCGCTGGTGACTGCTGTGGTGATCGACGACCATCCGTTCTTCCGGGATGGCATCTCCCGCGGACTCACCCAGAGTGGCCGCGTACGCGTGGTGGGTGAGGCAGGTGACGGCCCGTCGGGCCTCGAACTCATTGCGGTGAGCTGCCGGATGTGGCCGTCGTCGACTATCAGATGCCGGGGCTGACCGGAGTCGACGTCGCGCACGCGGTCACCAGGGACGGACTGCGGACGCGGGTCCTTGTTCTCTCCGCTGTCACCGACGCGCCCATCGTCTTCGCTGCGCTGGAGAAGGGTGCGGCGGGGTATCTGAGCAAGGAGTCGAGCCGCGACGAGATCGTCGGAGCCGTCACGCGGGTTGCCAAGGGCGAGACGGTGGTCCCCGCGGAGTTGGCTGCCGGGCTCGTCGGTGAGATCAGGTCGCACGCGCGCAACGACGGCCCGGCGCTCAGTGAGCGTGAACGCCAGGTGCTCGAAGGCTTCGCCCGCGGCCTGTCGATCCCGCAGGTCGCGGGCGAGCTCTTCATCGGGGCGTCGACGGTCAAAACGCATGCACAACACCTGTACGAGAAGCTCGGCGTGTCCGACCGCGCTGCTGCCGTCGCCGAGGCGATGCGTCGCGGACTTCTCGAATGACTCGACCCTCACTGTTCAGACGCCTGAGCTATGGACGCTCGGGCAACCCGGATGGCCAGGCGCCGCAGCTCGGCCTGACGGAGCTGATCGACGAGCCGCGCATCTCCGAGATCCTGATCGATCACGCACTGCTCGGTGTCCGAGTGCAGGTCGTGCTGCGCATGTTGCTCTCCGTCTTCGTGCTGGCGACCGTGCTCCTCGATCCACCCGCCGACGGTGCCGCGTTCTGCATCGTGGTCGCGGTGCTCTACGCCGTCTGGTGTCTCGCAGGTGTGCTGGCGGCCTCCCGAATACGGGTAGGAATGATCCGATTCGCCTGGCTCGCTTTGTTTGTCGACCTCGCGGTCCTCGTCGTCCTGATCGTCGTGGCGAGTCGTTCCGATCAGGTCAGTTGGACCTCGGACGTACTCGTCAACGGATTCGTCGCCATCCCGATGATCGCCGCGACGCAACTGCGCCCCAGAGTCTGTGCGCTCGTGGTGATCCCGACCGTCGTCGTCTACTTCCTCGCGAGCGCTCTGGCCCGTGTCCCCAACGGCGAACCGTGGTCGCTCATCGCGATGCGCACGCTTGTCGTCGCGATCCTCGCATTGGGCAGCGTAATGCTCTCGACCGTTCAGCGTTCACGGGTGTCGACGATCGGATCTCTTGCGGCACAACGTGCTCGACTTCTCGACGAGACCGTCCGCATCGAGGAACGCGAGCGTCGCGACCTCGCCGAGCACCTCCACGACGGCGCGTTGCAGTACGTTCTCGGCGCGCGGCAGGAACTCGATGCGGCGCGCGACGGCACCGATCCCGACGCTCTCGCACGGGTCGACACAGCGCTGCGCGAGGCGTCGAGGCTACTGCGCTCGACGTTGGGTGAACTCCATCCCGCCGTGCTCGAACAGGGAGGACTCGCCGCGGCGGTCACCGATCTCGCGGCCTCGGTCGAACAGCGTGCCCCGCTGACGATCTCGGTGGACACCGTCGGCTGGCCGAGCGATCTGCGCACCACGTCCGATCCCATGCTGTTCGCAACCGCACGCGAGCTGCTGACCAACGTGGTCAAACATGCCGACGCCCATACCGTCGAACTGTCAGTCGAATTCGACGACGGCACAGCCCGTGTGATTGTTGTCGACGACGGGCGCGGCGTCGACGAGTCGACGCTCGATCGTCGCGTCGCCGAGGGACACATCGGACTCGTCTCGCGTCGGGTGCGCCTCGAGCAGCAGGGCGGCTCGTTGACCGTCACCCGACGTCCCGGCGGTGGGACCGCCGCGATCGCCGAGGTTCCGGTGGTCGACGTCGGAGCGCGTGCTCAGTCGAACGTCGACCCTCTCTCGGAGCCGTAACCCTGCCGGTCCGGACGCTGCGCGAGCCGACGGTCGAGGCCTATCGGCCAATCGAGCGCGACCTGCTCGTCCAGTGCCGCAAGACGTTCGACGATCGGCGGCTGTTGATCCGCGCCGCACTGTGACGCAACGGTTTCGTAGAGCGCGCGCAATCGCCGATGCACCTGAGCCTGGCCGTGACTGTGCCTGCGGATCTCATCGGTACCGATCGCGACATAGTCCGCCCACGTACGTCGATAGCCGCGCACAGCGCGTGAGCGTCGAACCGCGTCGGCGTGGACCCGCGGCGCGAGCATCAGCAGCATGTCCTCGATGTGGTCGAGCGCCAACACCACCGTGCTCGGATCATTGCCAGCAGTCGAGATCGCCTTGAGGGCGATATCCGAAATGGCCTGCAGCGCGGCAACAGGACTCACCGACGGCTGATGCATGTCGCCGAAGAGCAAGCACCGCAATACTTTGTGCTCTGGCACCGGCCCGCCCCGCGGCGTGCCGACCACCGCGATCACGCCGACGTTGTGCGGCACGTTGTCGCCGACCATCACCAGCAGATCGAATCTCACACCCCATGCCGCCGCGTAACGTTCCAGCATCGGCACGTTCACCGCGAGCAGCACCCGCCCTCGAGAACCTATCTCTCGCAACATGATCACATGGCGTGGCTCTTCGCCGAGTGTGGTGTCGGGAGCGGGCGCCACGCTCGGCAACTGGGTCTGGAGCGACTCCTCCGGGTACAGCCGACGGATCGACGCACGACCGTCCGCAGCGATCCACCGCATCAACTGCGCAACGTTGAGAACCGCGCCGACCTTACTGACCAACGCGACGAACAGGATCGCCGACACCACCGTCAGGAAGGCCGCAATCGCCGTCGAGGCGCCCGGGGTTCCGTCGTCGGGACCGGTCAAAGCGAGATCCATCGCCACCATCACGCTGAACACGAATGTGGCAAGGAAGAAGCCGACAGACCAGCGCATCACCGGCTCGCGCTGCAGCATGGGGATGACGCGGACCGAGATCTGCGACGCCCCGAACTGCATCGCGAGTGTCACCGCGGTGAAGACCAGACCTGTCAAAGTGGCTGTGGCCCCGGCGATCACGCCAAGCACGGTCGCCAGGGTTCCCGAGTCGACGTCGAGGCCGATGTTCTCGTCGATCGTGATGCACAACAGGGCCGCGATGATGGCGAGCAGCACGAGGATCACCGGCAGCCGCCAGGTGGGGACCACACGCAGCCGACGTCGCACCCGCCGCCAACGCACGGCCGTCGCGGCCCTACTCGGAAGTGCGACGCCACCCGGAACCGCCGCAACTGCCTCAGGCATCGGGTCCGGCGGCAGGTCTGGGACGCCGAATCGGCCCGCGAGCGTTTCCTGCACGACAATCTTCCACCGAATGAGCGGTTCCCGAAGCCGTTGTTCGCGTCGTACCGCTTTGTCGTACTTGCCTTCTCGGCTGCGGTAGAACCACCGCGCCCACGGCGACGCAGGTCGCGCAATACGAATCGCGCCGACCACCAACAGGACCGGAAAGAACATACCGACCAGTCCGGTCCACAGCTTGCCCTTGGCGAGGGTGATCGCCGCCAACACGACGTTCACCACGATGCCGAGAACGACGACGATCCGTGCCGGCACGGTCGGATCATCGCGGAACTCATCGGCCGCTGAGGTCAGGTCGAGCGGGCGAAAACCCATGAGGAACAACACGCCGATCGCGATGGCGACGAACACGGCGTCGACCGATGCCCGACCCTCCTTCTCCCAGTACACGTCTCGCAGATGCAGGATGAGTGCGAATTCGTCGAGCACGAGCGCACAACCGATTCCGAACAGAGCCGCGAGCACACAGTCGGTGATCGGAGTGTCGAAACGAGAGATCGCGATCAGCCCGAACCCCGACAACACCATGACGATCACGCCGAAGAACTCGTGGTGGAGGTGGAGTCCGCCCGGCGCAACATTGCCCGGCCACCAGCGCACCTCCGCGCGAATCAAACGAACGCTGATGCGGATGAAGATGAACGTCGCTATGAACGCGATCAAGAACAAGAACATGGGGACCAGTCCGGTCCACAGCTTGCCCTTGGCGAGGGTGATCGCCGCCAACACGACGTTCACCACGAT